>CAKZLX010000186.1 GCA_937127265.1 uncultured Pseudomonadota bacterium | reverse complement strand
AGCGGCGGTTTCTTTGACCAATAACGGACATCTGATTCAAAAGATTCGCTTTCCCACGTTGCTTTTGCCTACCCATTTGGTGTTGTCGGCTACGGTGAATCAAGTGATCCGCTGTCTGGTTTTGATTGTGGCGATTGCTTTGTTTACTCAAACCTTGTCTTGGACAATATTCTTGGTACCAGTGGTGATGGTGGTGCAGTGTGTGTTCACGTTGGGTGTTGGATTGTTGTTGTCGGTGGGAACCGTTTATTTTCGAGACATGAATCACTGGGTGAATGCTGTTTTGTTGTTGCTGATGTTTTTAACGCCAGTGGTGTATCCGGCCGCAGTGTATCCAAGACAGTATTCGTTGTTGTTGCAACTCAATCCACTAGCACATTTGGTGGGGGTGTATCGTGAACTGTTGTTAAATGGTACGTTACCCCATCCTCATTCTGTGATTATTGTGTTGGTGAGTAGTGCGGTGTCTTTATTAATTGGGTATTCGGTTTTTCATCACCACCAGCGGCAGATTGCCGACGTTGTATAGATTGTGTTGGTCTTTTAATGGTGATTTTGTTACACTGAAAACATAGTTGCGCAAGTTGCGCAATAAAAATTGCGTAGAAAGTATATCGAACAGAGTTTCACTAGGTTATTCTACAATTAACCATAAGGTACTTGATTTCACGCATGTTGAAGTTGAAGTCAAAAAGAAATCAAATACCCGATCGGTTTATGTTGAAGTCCCTGATATTGAAGTTTAGTCCGAGAAGCCTACGTAAGTGGGCTTCTTTTAATTTGGACAGATGATGTATACTTGGACCAGCGAGCACCAACAACAATGGAAAGACTCTCTCAAGCAATTGATCAAACAATCTGGTCAAACGCAAGCCGATGTTGCTCGAGAAATGGCAAGACGTGTGGCTTTACTGGAACAAACTCTCGTTTCAGACAATGCCTTTGTCACGCCACTCTCTCGCTTTGTCAATGCCAAGGGTTCGGAGATTCACCGATGGTTTGAACTAGAAGATGAACGACTGGTTCCCTTGGCAGAGGCATTACAGTTGGATTCGGTCAATCGATTGATTGCTTTGCGTGAAGATATTTGTACGGGCAAGACCGAGCACCCGATTCATGTTCTGTTTCCCACGGTGCTGTGGAACTTGACTTGGAAAGTCGCTGGGAAAGTTATTTCATCAGAGGCATCGCTGTCTGTCTATGGCACTTGTGGTTTTACCAAAGCACTACTGTCTTTGCACAATAGTCGGATAGAGTGGTCGGAAAATCGTTGGTCGACCAATGTTGATTTGCCTTCCTTTCTTGATGTCAAGGACCATATTTTACCAACTTTGTCTGGCGTTCATCAGCAACGTCTTTCGGGTTTTCCCTCGTTGATATGGACGCGATGGGGATTTGAGTTTGGTGATTCATTGCAGGCTTTACATTTGCTGTTACACCTTGATGATTGTTGGGACGAACTCCATTTGCGATCAGACTGGTCGATAATTTGGCGAGAGGCTTGGCGAAGTGTTTGGTTTGATAGCCAGTTGTTTATTGAGGGTCGACTCATGTCGTTATCCTCAAATGATCGTATCTGCTTGTACGAGATTGTAGAGGATTGTGTTGTCAGTGGGGCTTCTCAGACTTCCTGTCACCAGGCACTCACTACACTTGAGGGTTTGGAGCTGTCTCCAACCGGATTTGATCCACAATGGCTTGTTGCCTTGAGCAAGGGCACGATTCGTCAGCGACAAATGGTGATTGAACAATTGCAGGCTTGGCAATCTCAGTTGCAACCACCTCAAATTTTGAAACTGTTAGACCAGCTGGAAGTTTGTACCATCGATAAGGATCAATGTCGGCTACACCATCCTAAACGGTGGCTGCCATTGTGGGTTACACATCCGCTGACCTCACTACCATTAGAGATGCGATACGTGTTTTTGTGGTGGCAGATTCAATATTCTGGTTGGGAATCTATTCGTATATTGCTAGAAACAGTCACCGAATGGGAGAGGATGCGCCTGCTATTTTTTCTGTGGACCGAGATTGACCCCGCAAATATGCAGAGTCATCAGTCGGGTATCGAGATTGGTTCCTTGTCATGGTCTAGGGAAACGGTCACCTCTGTTTGGTGCCATTGTGTGTTGTCTTGCCTATCCAACATTCCATTTCTATCCATGATTGGACAGGGACAGACACTTCTCAATCGCCTGCATACCTTGTCTAAACGTTGCCTGCCATCGTTGGATGCACAGATGGATCTGGATAGCGTCCCACAATGCACCAATTGGCCATTTCCCATATCGAGCAATCCTCATCCATTGGTTTATTGGATGCCCTTTCAATCTGTACCCACTTCTATCCAAGAGTGGGAGCGTAAACAAGTGTGTACCCAGTTTCCACTTTGGCGTGTCTTGG
Source organism: uncultured Pseudomonadota bacterium (assembly GCA_937127265.1). Classification (GTDB taxonomy): domain Bacteria; phylum Myxococcota_A; class UBA796; order UBA796; family UBA796; genus CAJWHX01. The sequence continues at coordinate 2,176 of CAKZLX010000186.1, read as the reverse complement.
AGGCCTATGCTCAGCGAGGTCATGCCAAGTCCATTCAGTTGTTGGCCGAAGGGGAAGGGACGTTTACTGCTGTGTGGTTGCAAGTACCGGTGAAAGTTCGTCTGGATTGGCTTTCTCAATCCACCTCGACATCCCAAACGTTTTATTTGTTTCAAACCATGTTGATCGAGTATTGGCAACAACCATCACCCGACTTGAATTTTGTATTGACGATTGGTGAGCGAATTGGTTTTGATACGGTGTTGACTTGGATGCAAGGCTGGTTGAACCCTTTGTTTCTCGCTCAACATGAAAATGGTCAGATATTGGGTGAAGTCTCTTTGCGGTTTGCTGAACATTTTCAACGCCTCGACCTCATTGAACAGTGGACCAGAATGTTGTGGAATTGGCTATCGGCAACCGATGCTTTTGATGATGGCTTTGTACGCTGGAATTCGCGGCGGGTACCAATTGTCAAGGATAAGATTCCGATGTTACTAGCGGTCGCACAAGGTTTGTTGTACCAAGGTATGGAACTGTCAAGGCAACCATTGTTGATGCAAACAGCTGTATTGGATTGGGAGGGGCGAGACCTATCTCTGAATACTGTTCAATGGAAAGTTGTGCAGGAAGTTTTATTGTCTTGGAAAGAACGGTTGCTTTTAGAATACAATCCGCCACTGATCCGCTCATGGCTACATCGAGCGCCAATGGTGGATCGCGATTTCGAACGTATCATATTAGAGCATCCTCCATTGCTGGATGCTGTCTGGGAACTTGATGTTGATGGGCAACGCCGTTCGGAAATCCTTCGTTTGGCTGGGTTGTCTAAACCGATTCCCGCATGGTCGATAGCCTTTGCCCAACGAATCATTCAAGAACGTCGATATTGGCCTACCTGGTTATCTCCCTATGCCAAAGAGGCTGGTTCTTTGGTTAGTTTGATGCTTGAACAGGCCAAAGGCGGGCATCGTTTGTGGTGGTTGAAAGTATATACCCAGCACTTTGGAGTTGAAACATCGATGTGGCAGACATTGTGTCAATGGATAGAAACCGATCAATGGAAAGAAGGTCGAACCGAAACCGTACACTTTTTGGCAGCCAACCAAACACCAAAGGTGGATTTTGGTGACATCTTGAGTTGGATGCGACAGTTGCAACAACGACACCCCTCCGACCTATTGACCAATCCAGCATCTAGATTTTTTGAGAAATTGTTGGTGATTTGGCAAGGGCAATGGTGGCGATTTGAGATTGGTACCTTGATTGGATGTTACAGTGTACTTGTGCATCAAGGCTATGAGACTTCTTTGTGGTCCTTGGATGTATTGACTTCGCGGTGGGAAATATTGAATGTTGATACCCGCAAAGTTGTCCAGAAATTGTGGCTGGATATTCCACGTCGAGATTTCACAACTAGAGAAATTGATCACCCGATTGTTGGTGGGTGGGTGTTGGCACAGATGATGGATTCGAACTTTGATGCGGCTCTTGTGCTTCTTCGAACGCAAATTCACCAAGGTCGATTGCGAGGACTATCGAGCCTCTTGAAACGTCCAAATACCGAAGTGTTATGGATTGAATTGTTGGAAGGATTTCTAGATGAACCCAACCGTCAGACATCATTGTTGACTTGGTTGTGGTCTCATCCTTGGTTATTGTCCCATCCCAATCCAATATGGCAGCAGTGGCTTCAATCGTTCTTTTCTCAGGTGTATGAAAACAGTGAGCCACATCGATAGGTGGGTTGGACTAAGAAACTCCAGTTCGATTCTGGAGCCAGTGGGTTAGTTAGTCTCAAGCGCGGGGCATCTGGAGTAGAGCATTTGTCTAAGAACTTTGGACTGTTACCTACCATTTCTTCTTAGATATTGGTATAGTAATGCCGAAATAAAATGTACAATATTGGGATGGTAACTATGGATAAAAAAGAGCTGGACAATCTAAGAGCAGTATTGAATTCCGATGACCTAGATTATGTCAAACAAGGAGTTCTTTTATGGGAAACATTGATAACGGATGATTTTGATGACTTTATGAAAGATTTTATTGGTATCACAGACCAGAAAAATAAAGAATTATACAAAAATATATATTTATAAAGAAATAGAAAAGGCAGGACTTGAAGATTTAAACTAGAGTAAGATAGATGGGGTAGAAAAAAAAAGAATAAATTATTCGCTCGAGTTAAAAGACA
>CAKZLX010000185.1 GCA_937127265.1 uncultured Pseudomonadota bacterium | reverse complement strand
AAACGGTTTTGGGGTGAGAAGAAGCCAGTTGCCCCAGTCGTCAAGGAGGGCTTAATCATCCATGGGGCACTCGATGGACGGGTACCTTTAAAGTGGAGCGTGGAATTGAGTCAACTGACTGGCTTACCACTGGTCATCCTCTACAACCTTGATCACATCGGTCGTTTGTTTGAAACGCCTTTCGATCAACAATTGCCAAATAATGGTCAGGTTGCATCAGCGAATTTGAGTATTGACGAACTACCCGAGTGGTCTGATCGACTGGAATACAATTCCCAGCAATGGAAGGACATCGTCAAAGAACAACAACAGTGGGTCGATGCCCATTGGTCTGCACCTGTTGTGTATGAACACAGGTAAAACAGACCATAAAAGTCAGATACTACATATCTAGATCGATTGATATTAATACCATATATTCCTATTGTGGATCTATTTATGGGATCATTATCAATGTTGAAAGCCATCTATTTTGAACAATTGTAGACGTTTATCGATCCCAATTTTATCGAAACATCTACACTATGTGTAGACATTGAATATTAAATCCCCCATCATTTGTTGCGTTTTGTATAAAAATACATTGCCTTAGAACCTGATGATACAAGATATTTAGATCACAATATTTCAGAATACTATGTTTTTTCTACTTGCAATCAACTGTTCCCCCTTAGAATCCACCCCTGAGTATGGGGTTAGCACAGAAGATGGAACCGGAGAATATCAACCCGATATCGTTGTTGATTGGAACAACCATTGGCAGGATATCGGTGAAGCGATTGGCTTGACTGAAACGATACCCGACATGCGTGAAGTCTTCAACATGGATGCCCGCAGTGGTTCAGGACTGGTCAGTACCGATCTCGATAACGATGGGACGATTGATCTGGTGGTTGGACGTTTTGACCAAGCCCCCTTGCTCTACTGGAACGATGGCACTGGCTATTTTACCGCTGATGGCGACCGATTAACCTTGATCAAAAACCCCATGTCTCCCTATCCTGCACACACCACAAAACTGGGTACCGCAGACATCAATGGAGATAGCCTACCTGACATCTTATGTGTGGGTGTGGGAATTGTTTTTATCTACCCGAATCTAGGAGATGGACAATTTGGAGAGGCACAGACCATCCATGCAGATCAAAATATATTGGGATTATACCTCAGTCTCAGTGCCGGTGATCCCGACAAGGACGACGACCTCGACCTCATCATCACCTCCAATGCTGGACTGAATCTGGAAACGAGTGAAGAAGGACTCTTTCCAGATCTGCTGTTGGAGAACCACGGTGACTTCCACTTTACCGTATCTGAGTACCTATACTCTGATGCTGACACAGAATACACCGGCAGCAAGGCTTTTGTTGGGGTTTTTACCGATTTTGATGATGATCAGGACCAAGATATTTTTATCCCCAAAGATTGGAAAGGAGAGAATGCCCTCTGGCAAAACAACGGTGCTCAAGGCTGGCAAGATGTAGATCATCAAGTCGGAGCCGATATAGAGTGGTCGGCCATGGGTATCGAATCGATCGATCTCAACCACGATGGACAACTGGATTATTGTGTGACCGACACCGGTCCCTTGAAATGCTTGTTGAGTGGTCCCGACGGCATTTTTGTGGAAGGTGCCGCCTCGCTTGGACTGTCGATTACCGATCCAGATCCGGATGCCATCTCGGTGGGTTGGAGTGTGATCGCCAATGACTTAGACAACGATGGCTATTTGGATCTGGCACACACTGGTGGACCGATGGGTGATCAGCAAAATGTGGAGATTGAAAATGTACCCGACGAAATCTGGCAAGGCTCTGCCAGTGGTTTTCAGTATCAAACCCGCAACTCCAATTTTGGTGATATCCGTGATCATTACGGAATGGTACAAGCCGATTTTGATAACGACGGTTCCTTAGAAATCGTCATCGCAGGTCCAGCGGCAACCCCCATTTATTACGATAACATTCCCAATTCTCACAACTGGCTGATTATCGACTTTGAAGGGACTGGTGGTAACATCGAAGGTTGGGGGGCACGAATAACCATTACAGCCGGAGAACGACAGTGGATGCGAGAACTCTTATCGACTGTGGCAGAGGGACAAGGGCCTTCGGAAATTCATCTGGGATTGGGTGATATTGAAACAGTCGACACCATTACAGTACGCTGGGCAGATGGTTCCGAGAGTAGAATCACCGATATCGATGCCAACCAACGATACACCATCCTCAAATAGTATCCCTTGCCTAAAAGACAAACTCAACAATTTGGCAACAAAACATCCGTTTTCTAGAACCTTTTGGATGAATCAATTAGACACTCGACAAACCACTTGGAGGATCTATGCGACTCGATAACGATATGAAACTGGATTACAAAGATGTACTGATTCGACCCAAACGCAGTACCTTACGCAGTCGACGAGAAGTTGAACTGGCTCGCACCTACACCTTTTGCCACTCTGGACAGACTTGGACTGGGGTACCGATTATGGCTGCCAACATGGATGGGGTTGGAACCTTCGAGATGCACAAAGCCCTCGCCGAACACCAACTGTTTACTTGTTTGGTGAAACATTACGACCAACAAGACTGGGCAACCCAAGAAAACATCAACCCCAACTTCCTTGCCATCAGTTCTGGTACCGGAGAGGCTGATTGGGAAAAGTGTCAAGAGATCATCCCCAAATACAACCTCTCTTGGATTTGTATCGACATCGCCAATGGCTACTCGGAGTTCTTCGTTGAATTCATCAAAAAAGTCCGTGCCCACTTTCCCAACCTCACCATCATCGCTGGCAATGTGGTGACTGCTGACATGACCCAAGAATTGATCATGAGTGGTGCCGATATCGTCAAAGTGGGAATTGGTCCTGGTTCGGTCTGTACCACCCGAATCCAAACGGGTGTTGGCTATCCACAACTCAGTGCAGTAATGGAGTGTGCTGATGCCGCCCATGGTCTCAATGGTCACGTCATTGCCGATGGTGGCTGCACCTGTCCTGGTGATGTAGCCAAAGCCTTTGCCGCTGGAGCAGACTTTGTGATGCTTGGTGGGATGATGGCTGGACACCAAGAAGGTGCCAACCAGATCATCAGTAAGTTTTTTCACACGGGTGAATATGAATCGGTCGATGGTGAATTGAAACCAAAACTCCAAGAACGTAAATTTGTCCAGTTT
>CAKZLX010000184.1 GCA_937127265.1 uncultured Pseudomonadota bacterium | reverse complement strand
TAGTAGCGTCTGTGCTCCTTCAACTACTTAACGGTGCTGTTGGCAGCCCTTAGAATATTTGAATGAATTGTTTAGACATGAATGTAAATGGCGTTCAAGTGCATGGCGTTTAAGTGCTTGCCCTTCGGGAACCGGCTCCCAATAAAAACCTTTTCGTTCGTCCATGAGCAAAAAAAATAAGGAAACGATCGAGAAAGGTATATTTCCACTTAAAGGCAAATTTTACAGCCTATAAGGGTATTTACATATAGATAAAGTCATTTAAAATTCTTTCATAAGAGTATACAGGGTTGAATTGTGCATTCAAGTGCGCACTGAGGACATATCTATTAAGCGATGCCGGACCGCTCGCATTCGAGTTTTAATCGGTCTTCGAGAGATAATTTAGATGAAAAGCCCACATTAGTGACTCTTGAGACTAACAGGCTCCATGATCAGTTTAAGTACTTCTGGAAAGAAACTATAGAGGCTATGGCGCATGATGGCGTTCCCGTGCCCTTGGACATGCTTGATGAAAGGTCTGACCACTTGTTCAACTTTGTCCGTGATCGCTGCCCTCTGATTTTGTTTGAACTCATCACCCTCACCAAAGCTGTTCAACGGGGTAAAACCCGAGACATGTTGCGACGGGCACAACGTGGTCAGATTGCACCGATCGTACACTACAATCCATCCATCGCTGTGGCCCCTGAGTTGCAAGCCATCATCCAAAAGGCCTGTGCATTTTTGCCAGAAGATCGCTACCCATCGGTGGAGAATCTAGTGGACGATATTCGTCACTTTATGCGTGATGAGCCCATCTCTGTGTATAAAGATCCTCCTCTCACCACTATTATGCGTTGGGTATCCAAACACCGCATCCAAGCCTTTGCCTTGGGGGTAATGGTTGTGTTTGCTGGTCTGGGGATATCATTGTATTCATTGTCTCGTGAACAACAAGTACGAGAGCAAAATCTGATTCGAGAACAAGAGTTGCAATCGGCCATTCAGATTCGCAATAAACATTTGGGTCAATTGATGGCGGACAGTGCCCAACAAGCCAATAAGATGGCACAGTCACTCTTGTATTTTGAAGGGTTGTTGCGTGAATTGACCGCCTCAGCAAAAACACGATTGCTGTTTGCCCCAGCCCCAGCATCTCAAGTTATTTATCACCATACCGATTTTGCGAAGCCAGAAACGGCGCCAACAGATTTGGCTTTGGCTCCCCGCTATGATATCGAATTATCCACCGCACATCCGGTTGTGAAGTTGGCTCCTGATGTGGTTTATACCTCTTCGATTGCGCAACAAGAAGCACTGTTGGTCTCCTTATTGCCAGAATTTCAAGGTATCTTTGCCCAAAGTGTGACCGAAGAAACGATGTCTTTTGAGGCTTTGGATGAAGCCATTCGTAAGACAGGTACACCGATGGTTTGGACTTACGTAGCGTTAGAAACGGGTATTCACGTCGCCTATCCTGGAAAAGGGACTTATAGTGATGCATACGATCCACGTAAGCGACCTTGGTACCAAGATAGTCTGACCCATCTAACCCCAACCTGTTTACCACCGTATGAAGACAGTATGGGTCAAGGGTTATTACTTCCTTGTACGATGATCGTTCAAAGTCAAACCAACGAAGTGCTTGGTGTGGCTGGAATTGAACTCTCTGTAGAACAGTTCAGCCGAGACATTTTGGGATTCCAGTCGGACATTGTGGACACGAAAGATGTTCGTAGTTTATTGATTGCCAAAGATGGTGAGATCATTGCTTCGCACAACAGCCAGCAACAGGTTGGTGATACTTTGGGCAATGCATTTGTTTTGAAGCAGATTGAGGCTGGTCGGGCAGGGTACAGTTTGATTGATGATCGAACCCAAAAGGAAATCACCCAAGCTGATCCTTTGGTAGTTCCCACTGCCGAATTGTACTTGTATCAACCGGTAGGATCTGACGGTTGGGTCTATGTGGTGCATGGTCGAGCCGAAGACTTGTTGCCCTAAGTTCTTTGGTTTGGCTGGTTAAACTTGTTTGTGCACTTGTCATATTCTGGTTTCTTCGGAACCGAAAATGGTGACTAGATTCGTTTAAACGATATATGTGTCATGAGCGTTTATTTTGGAGTATTGTAATGAAAATTGTCACTTGGAACATCAATGGTGTCAAAGCCCGACAACCCTATTTGGAACTTTTTTTGGATACCCATAAACCGGATGTGTTGTGTATTCAAGAGTTAAAATCTTTGACGGATAAAGTACCAACCGAATTGTTTACGAACCGTGGCTATGAAGTCGCCGTATTTGGTCAAAAGTCGTGGAATGGTGTGATGATTGCCTCCAAATATCCCATGTCAGATGTCGAGATGGGATTACCAGACAATGGGCATGAAGACCAGTCTCGGGCCATCGCCGCCACCATTAAAGGTGTTCGCATCATCAACTTGTACTGTCCCCAAGGACAAAAGGCCGATTCGGATGCTTTTGCCTTTAAAAAGCGTTTTTATGATCGTTTACAGGCTTGGATTGAGCGTGTTCATACCCCAAGTGATGAATTGATTGTGACTGGGGATTTCAATGTTGCCCCTCGTAGCATTGACTTGTATGATGCCACTAAATTTACCAATGTCCCGACCTTTCACCCAGAGGAACTGACCCGTTGGCAAAGATTGTTGGATTGGGGACTCCGTGATTTGGGTGATGGTTTTATCACTCCGGGCTCTTATACCTTTTGGGATTACCGGGGTGGTGCGTTTTATC
>CAKZLX010000183.1 GCA_937127265.1 uncultured Pseudomonadota bacterium | reverse complement strand
TGACCGACAACTGAAAGCATTGGGACATCGGAGAAAGAGTCGGAATAGGCATGGCATTTTTTTAAGTCATAGCCATGGGTATGAGCATCTTCGACAATGATTTTTGCTTTTTCGGGACCAGCGACTAAAGGGTGCAACATTTTACCAGTGGCGTATCCGTCTTTGAATTCCAATCGGTTGGCGATGTAATAGTCTGCCCCCAGATGTTCGGTGACATATCGCGTGGTAACATCGAGTGACCCAGTGACGATAATCACTTTGAAACCACCTTCTTTACATTGGCGGATGAGGTCTTTGGCGCCTGAAAAGATGGCTGGTCGAATGATTTCTTCAAAGACTTCTTTGGAGAGTACTTCAATCCGATCTTCGGTCATTCCTTTGAAATGAGAAAACAGGATCTCATTAAAGGTACGTCTGTCTTGCATTTCGGCAACGGCCATTCGTGGTGCATCAAACAAGGCTCGTCCAAATCGTTGCAAGGTTTTGAGTGGCGAGGCTTGGTTGAGTAAATAGTAGGCGGTCGGTTGGATTAAACTGGTGCCAACCAAGGTGCCATCCAAGTCAAAATAGGCGGCTTTTGTCATGAGGACGCTCCATTCTTTATAGGGTCAGGTCCATAATATACAGTGAGGATTTCATAACTGATGGTGCCCTTGGGAAGACGCAGATCAAATTCATCGCCTTCCTCGAGTCCCATCAGCGCACGCCCCATTGGAGATTGCACTGAAACCCACAGTTTCTCTGGGTCACTTTCTTCTTTGTCTACCAATCGAAGGGTGAGACATTTTTCCTTTTCATCTTCGATGGTCACCAGTGCTCCGAAACTAACTGTTTTACTCGGAGGTAGAGCATCAATATCGATGACCTTGACATCTTTGATCTTGTTTCGCAACATTCTTAAACGTTTGTCAATCATACGCATGCGTTGTTTGCCATAGATGTAAGCGGCGTTTTCTGAACGGTCACCTTGCAAAGCGGCATCGTGAACTTCTTGGAGCACCATCGGACGCTCCTCATTCCACAATCGATTGATTTCGGCAGTGATACTATCATAGCCACGTTTAGAAAAGGGACGACTCACTGAATCTCCTTGAGTTCCACATCGAATACCAACATGCCTGCGGGAGCCCCAGGACGACCTTGATAAGCCAGGTTTTCAGGAATCCAAAAGCGTGTTTTTTCGCCAACGACCATTAATTGTACACCTTCAGTCCAACCTTTGATGACGCGGTTGAGTGGGAAGGTTGCTGGTTCACCACGTTGGACGGATGAGTCAAACATTTTGCCATCAGTGGTCCAACCGGTATAGTGTACGGTCACTTTTGAAGTTTCAGTGGGGTGGTCAGTACCCGTTCCCGGAGTCAACACTTTGTACGCCAAACCCGATGCTGTTGTTTTTGCATCCGATGGTGCTGCGGCTACGTCTGAGGGGGCAACGATTGGCTTTTGAATATCGAGTAACTCTACATCAAAGACCAACATGCCGGCAGGAGCACCCGCTTTTCCTTGATAGGCTAATTCTTCAGGGATCCAGAACCGGACTTTATCACCAACAGACATCAGTTGTACACCTTCGGTCCAACCTGCAATTACTTGATTGAGTCCAAAAGTAGCGGGTCGTCCTCGCATGACTGATGAATCAAACATTTTACCATCGGTGGTCCAACCGGTGTAGTGTACGGTCACTTTGGCTTCAGGGCTTGGTTTTTCACCGCCTTTGCCCTCTGTTAATACTTTGTAAGCCAAACCAGATGCAGTGGTGATGGCATCTGCTGGGGCTGCGCCCACATCTGCTGGAGCGGCAACCAATCCTTGTCTTCCTATTTTTGAATCCTCCGTAGTCTCTTTTGCGTCTGTGTTGTTTTCAGTTTGTTCGGTTTTTGAAGTGTTCGATGCGTCGGTGGCTTCAGAGTTTCCTTCGCCACAAGCCAGTATTAAACCGAGTAAAGTTGATGTGTACATTGTGTCCTCTCAAATATTAAGTTCCATTTTAAAAGCATTGTTAGACTTTGAAAACGGTTATTGGATTTCGCAACTCTTTTAACCGATAGAGGGTAATGTTGCACCTTTTGTCTCTTACCTTGTGGAGAAACCCCCGATGTCTAGTACATTGTCGTTTGATCAATGCCTTCAATCTCCTTGTGATACTTGCTCTGCACCCTGTTGCACTTTTTTGCCCCTTCACGATTTCGTGATGCAAACCTTTGATGACGTTGATTATGCTCGTTATTTACTGAATTTTGCCAATATTGAATTGGCGTATGTCAGTGGGCAAACTTGGCGGGTACATTATGTAGCGCCCTGTTCTCGTTTGGACAAAAATGGCTTGTGCACCTTACATGGTACTGTCCAAAAGCCACAGGTTTGTTTGAATTACAATGCCCGAAGTTGTTTTTATCAGCCGATGTTCTTACAGCCAGAGAATACTAACTTTATGCGTTTTGACGCCGAACGTTTCGAAGTATTGTCGAAACTACTGACATTTTCTGATCAGGGTCAATTGCTGGAACTGCCAAGTACCGAGGATTTGATTTCTCAATTGCCACCGTTTGTTTTTCATCCCTTTGAACAGATCGATCTTCCACAAACTCGATATAAGGGTTTTCAGACCTATGGCTTTACCGATCTTCAGTCGCAGTGTGAAGGTTGTTCGGCTTGGTGCTGTCAAACCTTATCGTTTCCTTTTGGTGGTATTCATGCGGCGTCGAATCTGGATTACATCTGGTTTTGTTTGGGATTTCCCAATGTTGAGTTGTGTGTCACCGAAGATTCCATGTCGATTTTTGTGCACACCCGTTGTCGCAATTTATTGAGTACAGCATTTGGTGGATGTGGTGTGTTTGGAACTTCTAAGCGACCGTTGGTCTGTGAACGGTATGACGGGATGAGTTGCGCCTACAAAGCCCAAGTGGGTACCGAACAATCAACCTCTGCTGTGCGTGTTTCCGTGGAGGACTTTGCGATCTTTCAAGAGCAGTTTCAATTTAATGGTGAAGGAAAAGTGATCTCCCAAACGCCATTTACGCAGATTCGAGATGCCATTTACCAAGCCCGATGAGTCGATGAGTCAAAGTTTGGAACTGAAAGCGGGTGAGGGTTCTGCTTTGTATCCTTCGTTCAGATCTTTGAGTTGCCAACGTTCAATGTCTGTCAGGTGACCATCGTCAACGGTATAGCAGGCAACATGCGGAAAACGTTGCTTCTTGAGGTCAATGTTGTAGCCACTAACCCCAGGGTTGATCGAGGGAATAGTTCCATTTTTGATGGGTAAAGTCGTTTGATAGCCATGGTGTTCATGTCCATGTAAATAGGCAGAGATTTTGGTTTCTCCTTTCATCCAGTCCAAAACCTCTTGGGCGTTGGAGATCGCACGGGTGGAAGGTCCATAAAGTTCACCGCGACGATTGAGCAAAGGATAATGCATACACATAAAAATAAAAGAAGACTTGCTTTCTGCCAACAGTGTAGAGGCTTTTTGCAACCGGGTAGGATCGACATATCCGTTGGAGAGAAGTGTGGGGCGACAACTTTCTACGGTTAAAACCCCAACTTCCCCAAATTCTTTGAGATCAGCACCATCCGCGGACAACCAAGGATCAAACAGTTCACGCATTTTGGTCGGAAAAGGATCAATATAGGTGTCATGGTTGCCAGCGATGATCACTGTGGGAAACTTGGAGAGAATCGGTTCCAGTTCTCGACGTGCCAATTCAAACTCGCCATCCAGTGCCTGTGCGGTCAGATCGCCAGTCAAAATGACCAAGTCGGGATTCAAATCGACAATTTTTTCCACACTTTTGCGCTGTACTTCCAATCCAAATTTGGCTTTGCGCCCCAACAAATAGAGGTTTGTACTCCCCATCAGGCGCTTGACCTTAAACAATTCGTTGAATGAAGGGTCTTGTTGGAAATGAATGTCGGTCAAGTGAGCAATGCGCATGGTGTTTTCTCCACGAGTTTAATTGAGAGAGCAAGGCTGGCGAAAAAGGCTTACAGTCGATCAAACGTACAGAGGTCGCTCATGCTGTCACGACCTAAGACCCGACGTTCTTCAGGAGTGACCAAAATCAGTTCCGCAAACCCCAAGCGACGATTGTCTTGACGAATATCTGGATGTAAGGCATAAATCCCGTTTAGTGGACGTGGATTGAACCATTGTAATTGATAGCGACGCAACTGGGTGAGAATCCGCATGCTGTTGGGCCAAGCCGTGTGAAACAATCCATTACCAAGATTGGGAAAGGCAAAATGACCAATGCTTTCGCGATCGATCTGGGTTCGATGGTTGGTTGCCCACGACTGCGCAAAGACCATCAGTTCACCTGATTTCTTGGTGTGTCCTGCAAAGGTGGCGGTGGCAATACAGAGGTCTCTTGCCGTGGTCACAATCGGCAAGTCTGGACTTTGGAAACAAAAGGAAAGTCCTGTATTTCCGAAGGCCTCTGCGCTGTAAGGTTGTATGTGGATCTGTACCACCGCTCCTTTACGTAGGATTCGATTTTTGGAAGGGCCAAAACGAAAGGTGGGACGATAGTCAAAATGAACAACGGGTCGACGCAAAAAACCTTGAAAGCCAAAGTCAGTGACCTGGTTCTCAAACAGACGGAGGACGTCTAGTTCGGACATGCCTTGTTGGATGAGGGGTAGACAATGATTCAATAAGGCGATCGCACTGCGTTGATCACGATCAAAATGAGAAATAGTGGTGTCAGAAAAAGCCATAGATGGTCACGAAGGGTGAGATGGTTTGTAAGGAAATCTAAAACAAATACCTTTATACTGTACTTGATAACCTTTTTTCACACAATGCATTGAAATGTCTATGGGAACGCAGTATGAATTGGTATTATTACAATAATTTTAATAAGTTGAAATAATTCCTATGTCCAAATCTTCCTCTATTTTATTGATTGATACAGCATCGGCTTTGACGATTGCCTTTGCTTCGATGCTGCGCAAACAAGGCTTCGATGTTTTGATTGCCTCGGACAGGGAAGAAGTGGAAAGTCAGTTTCAACAAAAAACTGTTTCTACGGTTATTGTGTCGATGGATACCGATGGTGTTGATGGACTACAATATATCCAAGACATTTCCAAACACCATCCGGCGATCGTCATTTTGGCAATTACCCAAAATCCCTCGGCATCTCAAGTGGCGGAGTCCTTGGAACTGGGTGCCAAAGACTATTTTCTGCGTCCGATTCAGGATTGGAACCGCTTTTATTTCCAATTGCGACAAGCCCAACAGTTGTGGTCAGAACAATTGGAATTGATCCGGTTTCGAGAAGCCCAGACTGAACTCAATCAATTCCGCGAACACGCTGGTCTCGATGGCATTAAAGGTCGATCAAACGGTATTAGGCAAGTCTTGTCTCAAATCCAAAACATTGCGCCTTTGGATGTTGCGACCGTAATTATTGGTGAAAGTGGAGTCGGTAAAGAACGTGTAGCCAAAGCACTACACAGCGAGTCTGGTCGTACAGGGACTTTTGTGGCGGTGAACTGTGCTTCGATCGCCCCAGAATTGTTTGAGGCAGAACTATTTGGTCATCGCAAGGGTTCTTTTACAGGTGCCCACCAGTCTCGTAAAGGTTTGTGTTCGGTGGCGGCAGGTGGTACCTTATTTTTGGATGAGGTGGGAGAGTTGCCCTTATCTTTACAGGCTAAGTTGCTGCGTTTGTTAGAACAAAAAGAGTTTCGACCCGTTGGTTCGGATCAGGCGGAAATTTTTACGGGACGAATTATTACAGCTACCAACGTGGACTTAGAAGAGGCTGTTGAGAACAAGACTTTTCGTGAAGATTTGTATTATCGAATTTCTGTGCAAGAGTTGTATGTGCCACCACTGCGAGACCGTGTGGAAGACATTCAGTTGTTGGTGTATCATTTTATTGAACAGTTTAATCAGGCTTGTAATCGTCAAGTCGCCACCATCTCACCCGATGCACTTAACCTTTTGGAGTCGTACGATTGGCATCACAACAATGTACGAGAATTGCAACGGGAGGTACAACGCGCCTTGGTTCGTTCTAAACCCACCGATCTCACTTTGCAAGCAGAGCATTTCTTTTGGCATCGCGGCGTACAAACAATTCCCGAGAACCTCTCTTCGATGGATCGTCCAATCGGTACGGTGCCGACATGGTTTGATGCACCGTATGGCGAGGCTAAAAAACAAGCCCACCTTCGATTTCTGGCAAAGTATTTACCGTATCATATCAACAAACACGGTGGGAGTAAGAAAAACGCAGCCATCGCCTGTGGTATTCAGCCGGCGAATCTGTCGCGGTTGTGGCGTGAAATACAAGATGCCAATTTGGCCCCCAAAGATTGAGCATCTAAGAGAGTCTACTCCTTGCTTGAGGTTGAGGGGTGACCGATGTACCAAGGTTCTTGAGTTGAGGGTATTGTGATTTCCGGTGTTGTGGTAACGGTGAGTGAGGGTATGGCTGATAGGGTACTTTGATCCAAGACCCACACCAACCCACACCCGAGATTCAAAGGTTCTCCTAACACAGGGCTAAGATGGTTGATGATGCGGTTTTGTCGATTTGTTGGGAGGGCTATGGTATCGACCAAAATACTGGTGATACCCAGGTCTTGTAATACCTCTAGATGCTCGTTTGAAAAGGTTCGCTCTCCGTCGACGGCTTGTATTTCTGGACGAAAGGGGATGGAACGCCATCCTTGTGGTGGGTCGATGAAGGGAGGTAAAATCAGTGGGTTCAGAAGAGGTCTTTGATGGATTCTTTGTCGTAAACTTTGCTGATTGTAAAGTGGGTCGGAGTCTTTGAGAGGTAGTTCCAGTACAATGCCTTCTTGGTCTTGTAAAGTAGATAGACAAAGCCAAGGTGTCATAGATTCTGTATGTAACGGTAGATTATGTGAGCGTACTCGCTGTTCGACAAGCATCAGGGGGAGCAGCCACCACAGACCTCTGGTGTGGACCAGCCATGGGATCGCCCCCAAAACCAAAAGTATTCCAAATCGTTCAGGCCACAACAATCGAGACATGAACGGAAGGTGTTGTATTCCACCAAACAGAAAACCATTGGTGCCAAAGATCAGACTGATGCCCAGTATCACCATCCAAAGACCCCACCAAAAGTGAAAGCGTCGTTTTATCCATGCGTGGTATCCACCCCAACCAACAACGATGCACCAGATGATGGAAAACAGATTGCTGATGTCAATTGGTGTTCCAGACAGTAAGGTTTTGAAGGTTGCCGAATGGATGTCCGTTAAGGTCTGTCCATTGACCAGAGGTGGTGTAGGGATCGCCGTCATTTGTGTACTGTGAGTGTACAGAAACCAAATGTTTGGTGCCAGAAACAAGAGTCCAACCACACTCCATTGCAGAAACGATGGAAAGGCTTGGCGGTTCGATTGACCCTGTGCCCACCACAATGGAAGGGTCATCAAAAATAGAAATGGCACAAAAAAGAAATAGCACCATCCCGAAATGGCTAGCAGTAGTCCACTGACTAGAAGGTCCCGTTGCCGTGAGGTATTGCACCATTTGATGAGAAACAGCAGTGTACCCAAAGGCGCCCACCACATCACTTGGGGTGAATGTCCCCAGTTAATATCGCGGACGATGGTGTCGACACAGAGTAAGGTAAATCCAGATAGCCAACCAGCAGGTGGTGACTGTGGTGCCAATTGACGACCAAAGGCATCGGCGAGCAGCATCGATAGCCACAATTGCGATAACCACCAAATGTTGTCTGCCAAAGGAAAAGGCAGAGAGAGCAACGGATAGAAGAACAGGTGATCCAAAAAATTAGGGGTGACACGCATAGCATCCCATCCCAGAGGAGCAAAGTGGGAATCTTGATGCCAAAATGCCCAACGTAAACTCAAGGTGTCCAAGGTGTCTGAACCCAAATATCCAATCAAGTCGGTTCTGATATCAAACCCCATTGGACAAACCCACCACCAAATACAAACTGCATACACCAGCATCGGTAAAAAGACACTGGAATAGAAACGAGTGGTCACTGGTTGAGTAGGTACGGACATTTTATACAGTTACTGTAAGATATAAGGAATATGGTCGTTTAGGGTGTACAGTATAACCCTCTAATGGAGAATCTATGTGGATGTTGTGGTCAATGTTGTCTTTGGGATGGGCAGAACATGTAGCGGTTCTGGAATTTACTGGTTCTGAAGACGAAGATTTGGTGAGTATTTTATCTGATCAAGCCCGCGCGGGTGCCCTCGATCAATTGGACCCCTTGACCTACAGTATCATTACCCGTGAAAATATGATTCAGATCCTCGAAGATATGGGGAAAGATGCAACTTGTGTCGAAGGATCCTGTGAGGTTGAATTGGCACGCAATATTGGTGCTGATTTGGTGATCTCTGGAACGATGACCGAAGTGGGTGGTGTGCAAATGGTGATGCTCAAACTCCACCAGTCTGACACAGGAACCTTGCTAGCGATGGAGAGAGTACAAGGTACAGACCCCATACAACTGGTCGAGGAAACCTCAGATGGCGTCAGAAGATTGTTGCGTAAAGGCTTGAATTTGTCCGCGGATCTGGCCAAACTCACCTTGACGGCGACCCCAAATGTCACTGTTTATATGGATGACAGTATCTTATGTCAGCAAACACCTTGTGTACGAGATGTGGAGGTGGGTAGTCACACTTTTCGTTGGGAGGGGAGTGGCAGTCAAAGCATTGTGGAAACACTATCCATTGCCCAGA
>CAKZLX010000182.1 GCA_937127265.1 uncultured Pseudomonadota bacterium | reverse complement strand
TCACAGTGACTTCTAAGAACTCAATGCTGTCTAGTGTATTTCCGAAGTCATCAACTCCACCAGCGACATAGGAGGTTGTCGATGCCAGAACGGGGCCAACGATGTTTTTTGATGAGGAAATGTTCGTTTTGAAAAGTACGTTTTACCACTGAAACTTGTAAGGAGTAAACTCAATGTCTATTATCTACAGAACAAATCGATAACCAACCCCATGAACGGTGATGATGTACCGTGGTCTACCGGGATTGATTTCCATTTTTTTACGCAACTTTAAAATCTGGTTGTCTACTGTACGGGTTTGCATTGTAGGCGAATAGCCCCAAACCTGTTCTAACAACTCCTGTCTGGAAACATCTTGTCCGGGGCGTTGCGCCAAATATTGCAACACCGCGTTTTCATGGGTGGTGAGGTGCGTTTCTATGGCTCCACGACGCAGTACTTGGTGTTGCAAGTCAATCGTGAGACCATCCAATTGAATGATGGAGGCAGGGGTAGTTTCATCATGTCGTAAACGCGCCCGAACCCTGGCCAGCAATTCGGTCAGTTGGAAGGGTTTAGCAACGTAATCATCCGCCCCAAAATCCAGTCCCTGTACCAAATCTTGACTGGTATTTTTGGCAGTGACCATGATGACCGGACGCTTGGGGTCTTCACGCTTGAATCGTTTGAGTAGTTCAATGCCACTGATGCCGGGGAGCATCCAGTCTAAAATTGCCAAGTCCCAAGGTTTGGAGTCTGACAGACACTCTTCGGCCGAAGCGTAATGGGTGATGTCGTATCCTTCTTTGGTCAGGGCGCGAACCAATCCAAAGGCAATTGTCTCTTCATCTTCAACCAAAATGATTCGTTTTGTGGTCATTGTATTCCGTGTTGTGTGGTTATTGCGTCAACGTAAATGTATAGCGTGTGTATTCCTTAAACCATCCAAGGCGATGCTTTTGTGGTAGATGTTACCATTCGATGGATTACCATTCGATGCAATTTAGTACCACTGACATTGGGCATCACTTAAATACTGCAATTCAGTTTCTGTGTGGGTTCCTGTGGCGAACTGATTGCCCGATTCATGGAAGAACCAGTTGGCGGTTCCATCATCTAAGGTTTGGACATCATAGGTGACGATGTAGGACTCGTAGTCTTCTTGTAAGGCTTCAGGACAATCTGAGGCCGAATCAATCATGGTGGCGGCAATTTCAACGGAAAGATCACAAATGGCACATCCCAGTGGTTCGCCAGTACTGCCTGATACCGAGATGGTGACAGTACAGTCGTCTTCACCCAAATCTTTCCATGTTTCGTTGGCGATAAAATAGGCGTGTTCCAAACCACTGATGGTACCACCATTTCGAACCATGGTTCCAGAAAAGTAGACTGCTGCTCCTGGTACATCTGTGCCGTTTACATCTTGGCAATCGGTGTTTTCCAAAGAAGAGGCATCAACATGGCTTTCGGTAGGGGTTGGTACAGTACCGTCTTTGGTTTCTTCTGCATCACCACAGGCAACAAAGAACAATGAAGAAGCGATTATCGCAAAGTTGATGGAAGATGGGGAACGCATAAAGACTCCAAATGAGAACAAGAAAAGAAACGGATTAAAACCATCGACAAGACATATCGGTAACATAACGGATTGTACCATCTTTGTGATATCCTTCACCCACTCGTTTGCCCGATTTGGCAAAAAATACTTCCACCGTGCCATCGTCTTTGAGATTGATGTCATAGCCAATTGATTGTCCAGTTTCGCCTTTTGTTAAATCTTCGGGACAATTGGAACCGGTTACATCGAGTTGGTTGGTGAGAGAGACCCCAAGATCACAACGTCCACAAGAACGTGTGGTGGTTTTATTGCCTGAGAGCGTCCATCGTACTGAGCAATCGGAACCATTGTGCCCAGCCCATTTTTTATTGGCAAACAATACCCATTCTTCTTCACCACGAGCATCTCCATCATCCGTAATGGTGATTTCTCCGACAAAGTAAGATGCTGCTCCCATGACCCCCGGGCCGTTATCACAACCTTCTCGGCTTAACCCTTTTTTGAGATCGGGGAGTTCTGCAACTTGTGTTGGGACCGTTTCCGGTTTGGGGGTGGTTTGAGGTGTGGGGGTGTTGGGTGCTGGTGTGGTGTTGCCTGTTGTCGGTGCGATGTCTGCGCTTGAGGAGCATCCGACAAGAAGTGAACCCAATAAAAAGATCATGAGAACTCCATTTCTGTGTTGGTAGTATATCACAACCACAAATAAATCATGCGGAAATGGAACCCAAGATTGAAGTCAGGTGTCGATTCAAGATATAGTATATAGAATTGTCTTTTGTATATTTGGAGTGTGTGATGCTTGCCCTGTTCTCTTTCTTGTGTTCTGCTTTCGCCAATGACTTGGATATTGGCTACGATGCTGTCATTTCAAAAGGGATGTCGCCCACAATTTACATTACCCCCTCGGCAGATTTACAAGAGATCAAAGTCTCAATTGATGCCAACGGTCAAAAATATGACTTTTCCAGCGCAGGTTCAGCCGGAGAAGAGTTGCAGTTTTCATGGAAAGCCGATCCTAAGGCTACGATGGTTAATGCCGACATATATGCTGTTTTTGCTGACGGTTATGTGGCTGAAGCGGTGATGCCAATGGAATTTTCTTATGGTGCTGGACTCACAATTGATTATGCCTCGGTGCAGGCCAACCGTTCCAAAGAGGAAATCAGTGTGCGAGTCTCACAACATGTTGAAACCGCCGAGATCATCGCCTACGGTGCAGAGAAAAAAGTACTCGATGAACAAACAATTTCTGTGAATGCTGGTCCTGGTGCGATCAAACTGCCTTGGTTGGGTGGTGTCAAAGATACGGTGTTGATTGATGTGACTGTTCGCAACGCCGATTCCTTTGCAGGCTTTACCTACTCTCCATGGTACTTGGATATTCCCCATCAAGACGTGCTCTTTGAAAGCAATTCCTATGTGATTGATGCCAGTGAGGAATGGAAACTCGAATCTACGCTCAAAGAATTACAAGAGGTCCTGCGAAAGTACGGTTCAGTAGTACCTGTGAAACTCTATATCGCAGGGTGTACTGATCGTGTCGGTGATGCAGGCAGTAATAAAACCTTGTCTAATCAACGTGCCAAAGCCATTTCGGATTGGTTGAGAGGGCACGGCTATGATGCTCCAATTTATTATTATGGATTTGGAGAGTCCTTGTTGGCTGTGAAAACCGCAGATGGTGTTGAAGAATCCGCCAATCGTCGGGTGTTATACATTGTGACATCGGATACACCACCAGATTTACCATCAGTCAGTTGGCGCCAATTGCCCTGAGAACGACTGTGGAAGTGGGATGTTCTTCACAGATAAAATCTGAGACTTTACCATAAATATCGACCACGCGGAAACGTTTATGCTGTTGTAGATCGAGTATCGGATGGCACTTTCGATCGTCCGTAAGCCCGTAGACCATTTGTATGGGGGTATCGGTTAGACTCTCGACCTTCCAGTTCCTATCTATTTTGTGTAGACGGACGTGTTGAATACCAGATTGTGGAAAATTCTCACAGGAGATAGAAAAGGCTTCTGTTGTTTTCAACAATCGTTGTCGCATCAGGTGAATCGAATTCCAATTTTTATCCAGTCCTGTAAAGTGACGATGGTGTTTGAGCGCCACCATTCCAGTGGTTCCTGAACCCATGAAGGGATCCAGTATTCGATCACCTTCATTTGAACAGGCAAGAATGATTCTTTCCAACAAAGATAGTGGTTTTTGGGTGGGATAGCCGGTGCGTTCCTTGGCTAAGGGGTTCAGTATTGGAATATCCCAAGTATCATCGGGCAAGGTTCCTTTGGGGTTGGGTAGATATTTTTTGCCACTTTTACTGGTAATACCACCTTTGGCAAACCCAGAAGTCTCTTTGTAAGGAATGCGTATTGGATCCGTATTAAATGTCCACACTGAAGAATGACTGTACCAAAAGATGTTGTCGTGCTTTCTCGAAAAGTACTTCTTTGCTCGTCCACCACCGGTGTAGTGCCAAATAATTTCGTTGCGGAACTGTTTTGAACCAAAGACTTCATCCAGTATACATCGAATGTTGTGGCTTTGTTGATAGTCGCAATGTAAAAAGAGAGAGCCATTTGGGGTGAGTAGGTCTTTTAACAACAGGACTCTTTCATAGATAAACTGAAGATACTCATCCACTGAAAATTTATCGGTAAATCCGTCGATGATATGTGTGGTCGTGGCTGTTTTGATTTGTTGCGTATAGTTTGCCTGTGAACAAAATGGGGGATCGAGATAAATCAGGTTAAATCGTTTCCCTTGGGTTTTGGCATGGGCTAACCAAGATAAATTGTCTCCACAGTGTAAAACGTGTGGTTGGTCCTCATCGTTCCACTGTTCATAGTGTTTGGGTTGGATACCACCCATCGTAGAGGCGTGTTTTCCTTTCCAACTAAGGGTCGGCATTTGTTATTTGCACTTGGTAAACATACAGTCACATTGCAAAGAGGAAGTCTTGCCGGCGGTAATTTTGACACTTCCTGCTTTGAGATCTTTTCCATTGCAAACCAAGTGTACGGTGTATGAGCCTTCGGGGGCACTACTGGTGTACTTTTTACCACTGGCGTCAACAATATAGCCCTTGTCCAATCCTTTTGCGGATTTGAAAGACACCGTTCCAGTCGGTCCACTTGATGCTGGTTCTTCTTTGGGGGCGGGCGGTTGTTCTGTGGGTGTTTTTGTGACGGTCGGTTTGGCGGTGACGGGTTTGGCGACCGATGTTGATTTGTCAGCAGTCGTTGCTGTTTTGGTTGCCTTGCCGCTTGTTTTTTTGGTTGTAGAGGATGTTTTGCTTGCGGGTGATGGTTTTGGCTGAGACGGTTTGGATGTCGATTTCTGGGCTGTCGAGGGTTGGGTATCGTCTACTTTGGCGTTTTTTATGTCCTCTTTTTCTCTCTCATTGGTGACGGTGGGTGCAGGGGTTGGTGTCCCTGGTTGGGGTTTGGCAACACTTTCAGTGGCCGTACCTGATGTTGTTGGTGTTTCGTTGTTCATCATCAAAAAGCCGCCCACCAGTGCCAAGACGATCACCACACCTGCAATCATTCCCATCGGGGATTTTTTGGTTTCAGTGGCTTCGGTGGTGGGTGGTTCGTTTGTAGAAATAGCGGTGTTGGCTTGTGCGTTGGGGTTTTGTTGTACAACGGTGCTATTTGGTGAGTTGGG
>CAKZLX010000181.1 GCA_937127265.1 uncultured Pseudomonadota bacterium | reverse complement strand
ACAAAGCGATAACAGGAATGTTCAAACGATTTGCTTCTTTGATTGCGATGTGCTCACGACGAGGATCGATAACGAACAAGATGTCAGGAAGTTTTTTCATGCTTTTGATACCACCAAAAGACAGTTCCATCTTCTTCATGTCCTTTTCCATGACCAAACGTTCTTTCTTGGTACGGTTTTCCATGCGACCTTCTGCCATGTCGCTTTCCATTTGAATCAACTTTTCAACAGAAGCAGTGATGGTTTTGAAGTTGGTCAATGTTCCACCCAACCAACGGTGATTCACATAGTACATTCCACAACGAGCAGCTTGTTCGGCTACAACTGTTGACGCAGAACGCTTTGTTCCCACGAAGAGAACTTTTTTGCCTTTGGCGGCTTCTGCTGTCAAGAAGCGCAATGATTTGATCAACGCTTGGGCGGTGTATCGTAAGTTAATGATGTGAATACCATTGCGCTCTGCATAGATGTAGCGCTTCATTTTGGGGTTCCACATACGTGTTCTGTGACCGAAGTGAACACCGGCGCTCACAAGATCTTGAGGGGTTACTTTTGGCATAATTGACTCCATTTTGGTTATGCTACCACCAGTTGCAGTCCCTACATTTACCTTCATATTATGAAGAACGATGCACCATCGAAACTACGATAAACCTGGTGTGATTGATTAATTGCCCATAAAGGCAAGACCTTTTAACTCTTTAATGAGTGCAAGGCAAGCATTTTCATAACTATCCATATATTGCTGCCACTTTTGACTCTATAGATTAACGAATCAGCCAATGTCCTCGGTAATCCATGTGCACTTGACGTTGTGTTCTAGGGGTCGGGTTTGCAGATTCAAAAGTCGCCAATTGCAATGTGACATTTAAGGCTGCATCACCCATTTCCTGTAATGCAACCGAACTAATGTTGTCTATTGTATCACAAGCCTTGTGGTAACAGGCATCATATTCTAGTCCGGCTTCTCCATTGTACTCCAAAGCTTGTTCCTCGGACATTTGCATTTCGGCACCAGTAAACAAACCACCCGCCGGAATATTGGCCTGAATAAAAGGACCATAATCAGAACGCCCATCAAACGGTGTGCCAGTAAACGTCAAGCCCTTATCCTGAAAATGCGTTTGAAACGCCGTTTCAATAATATCCGAACCTATCGGTCCCTCAAGACCAAACTGACTACCGTCCCCATCATAGATGAACCGCACATAATTGGGAGATGCCACCATATCAAAATTCAAATAGTACTGAATCTCATCCAAATCCGTAGCATTTTCAACATAATGTTGAGAGCCGAGCAGCCCTAACTCTTCAGCACTCCACCAAGCAAATCGGATTGTACTTTGGGTATCGGGTGTATTGCTCGCCAACCAATCAGCCATCGCCAAAAGCATCGCTGATCCCGAACCATTATCATTGATACCTGGACCAGCCACCACAGAATCCAAATGAGCACCCACCAAGAGAACTTGCTCCGAAAGTGAATCAAAAGGTTCGGCAAAGATATTTTCAGTTTCAATCGTTGTCTGTGTACTGTCCACTACGACTCTGACATCTCCTGTAAAATTGTGTAGCGTGTCCCCAGTTTGAAAACTTACCCCAACCACAGGAATCGAACTACCACTCTCCTCAAGCATTCCCTCTACCACATCAGTGCGGTTATTTTGCCCTTCATTGAAAATAATGACAGCACTTGCCCCGGCAGACTCTGCATTGGCCACTTTTGTTGCAAACGTACAAGTCCCACGTTG
>CAKZLX010000180.1 GCA_937127265.1 uncultured Pseudomonadota bacterium | reverse complement strand
CCAGAGTTTGACGACAGTGATGAAGACGGTCTATTGCAAGCCCAAATGTGGGTTTACAATCTGGTTATGGGGCAATGGAAAAAAATGCTCTATGGATTTGGGGGTGTGTTGCTAGTGGTGTTGGCACATGGCTTGTACACGGACAGTGTGATTCAAGGACAACGATCTGTTCATGCTGAACTGGCTATGGTAAAGTATGAACTGCCTGAGCCCAATCCGATGGCCCAATACGGTTTGGCGCCAATGGACAATCCCAAAGATGAAAAAAGAATGACATCTTTACGTGCTTCCGCCAAAGAGTTGGAACGGATTGCTGGGGAAGGAAGTGGGTCCGCTGCTTGGTTCGCTTGGATGGATGCGGCAACAGTATGGGAACGCGCCAATGAAAGAGATGCCCAAATTGTAGCCATCAGCAAAGCCTCTGAGTTGTCTGTGGATGACAGTTTGACCATGGTGGCCAAGATGCAACTGGCCAATGTGTATATGGAGGCTGACAAGATAGACGAGGCGATTGCGGTGCTCCAACCCTTGACGTCTGCCTCTAGTCCGGAGTTTAAAGCACAAGCTTGTTTGAATCTGTCACGGATTTATATGACACAAGGTAACCCAGAGAAAGCCAAAGAAGTTCTCGGATTGATCGATCAAGCACCTGAAGCCTTGCAAAACGAAATCACGCTTCTGCAAGCCCGATTGGAAGGCTGATGAGTTGGTTACATACACTAGGATTTTTGGGGCATCTCAATAGTGCATCCACAATGGTATCGTCAACAGAGATACAGGAACCCGTTTTGGAATGGCGAATCAATGTGGTTCCGAATTTGACCAATGCCACCAGTGTTCAATACTCAGGAGTGGCTAAGTACAATGAACTATTGTACTTGGGTACCTCTAATCGCGGTGGTATCCTAATGGTCGATCAACGCTATGGTATTACGGTTGGACGATTGGAGACAGCCGCTCCAGTGCAAGCCAAACCAACGATTATACAGAGTGCCCAGGGTGTTCGTTTATTAACGGTCGACTTATCGGGAGAGGTGTCCTGTTGGTCTTTGCCGGCAACTCCTACAAATACCATTGATATTTTGTCAATACAGCGTCCAAACTTGGAACGTCCGGCGTCAGATCGCAGTGATGAACACCAGTTACAGTGGTCGGTTTCTCTCGACATCCCCACCAATACCCCAATCGAAACAGATGGTACCTATCTCTTTGTGTCTACCAACAATGATGTGGTATACGCCTTGGACTTAGATGGTAATATCATGTGGCGTTTTGCGCATCGTGTATCGCCAGGTCGAAAGGGGAACCTACAATTGTTTGGTGGTGGTCATCCTTTGGTTGAAGAACAGAGTATCGTGGTTGGTTTTTCAGACGGTGCTGTTTTGCGGCTCTCCAAGGCAGATGGTTCCGTCTTGGAAAAAGTGTACAATGGAGAAGGTCGTTATCCCGATGTCATCGCCCAACCAACAGTTGTACAGGGTGGCTTGGTGATCTCTGGTTTTGAACAGCCTAGTTACAAAGAGCAAAATGAACAAGTCTTGTGGAGCAAAGAATTTGGTGCGGTACAAGGGGCACTTGTCGATACCAAACAGGGCAATGGGACTCTTGTTTACCATGCCGGCTCAGACGGTGTTTTGCGTAAAGTAGATACCACATCAGGTTC
>CAKZLX010000179.1 GCA_937127265.1 uncultured Pseudomonadota bacterium | reverse complement strand
AAAAAACAATCGGGGTGTTGTTGCGTATCAGTTGTGGTAGCGATTGTTCTAACCACTGTTCCAGTGCCAAAGGGTCTCCACAGAGAGGAATGACACAATAGAGTTTGTGTTCAAGTATGCTGGGAACCTCTTGGGGCTGGTGTTCAGGACCGGCAACCACTACAATCCGATCGATAGTTTCCTCAAAAGGCACTAAGGTTGGTAATTGCGAAATATTGGTCAGATGCACGGTGGTAAATTGAAAGGGAACCTGTTTTAACACTTCAAAATACGGTTCTAGATCGATGTCGAGTGGCAGACCACTCAAAGTCAGACTGTGGCAAGGGATTGAACGTGTTGTATCCAATCCGTGTTTAAAATATTGCAAATTGGCTTTGAATTCGGGCACAGTGATAAGACGACTTTGGTTTTGTAATCCAACGCCCAAAGAAGATTCATGATTGTGGCTGAGTCGAATTTGAACGGTGGTCGGGGTGCTGACAACACCAGATGTGGTCCAGTGAATCATCGGATTTCGATTCTCACATTGTGAAGCAACTCTTCGGAGTCGCCTTTTCGATAGAGAACTTGGAGAAATCCATAGGAATCGCGTATTCGACTACTCAAAGTGAAGGTGTTGGTAAATGCATGTTGGTTTCCGACCGCAATCGAAGGGCCTTGAGTGTCTTCCTGGCGATGGGCGCCCAATGGATGGGTAATGTCTTTCATAAGGGTTTTGTTGTCATCATTGACAATGCGGACAATTAATTCCTTGGTGACAAAGGGACTTGAGCCTGGCCAAGAGTGTCCAACCCCGGTGTTGTGAACAATTACGCTCAATGTGGTTTCTTGGTTGCGTCGAAAGACCAATGAGGGCGTTTGTAAGGTAATGGTGAGCCCTTGTTTGGCCTCCAAGTTCATTTGGTGATTGCCTTGTCCTTGTCCGAGTATAGACCCAGTGGTCATGTGACAGTCTTGACATTGAATTCCAGCATTGGCGTAGGCTGAATTTTTCCATTCCTGGTAGGTGTTGTAAATCGGAGCGTCTTCATTGGGCAATTGAAACTGGTGACAGGTTTGACAGGCTTCCGAGGTGGATAGGACTTTTGAGTTGCGAACGGGGTGAGGTGATTCACTGGTTTTATTGCCTACAACCACACCTTCTCGAACATGACATGATGCACATCCGACCGATTCAGTTTGCCAATTTGGATTCCAATTTGCATTGTCCTCCATGACTGGACGTGCCACATCATTCTCGATGATTTCGGTGGTTAACTGTTCGTGTTGTGTACTCAATGGTTTGTGGCAAGATGTACAGACCGTACCATCTCCAAAAGAGCGAATCGCATCGAGCCAAACGGTACTTTGCGCACCCAAATGGTGCGTGGAGACATCCCATTGGGCGAAGGTGGTTTTGTGACAAGATGCACAGGCGTTGGCATAGGTCATACCGAGATTGCCAACTTCCAAGGTGGGGTGAAATGGTAACGGGTCGGGAAACAGAACAGGCGCAGGTGGTTCTGGTGGAGGTGGTGGTTCTACGATGATCTCTTCGACTACTGGTTCCGGTGGAGGTGGTGGTTCCTCAGGTTCTTCTGGTGTAAACCAAGGAAGCCAAGACACGGCAAAAAATCCAAATAATAAACGGGTTGGAATCATAGGGACTCACAAAATTGTAGTATGTCAGAAGGGTCAGCCAAACCGCCGACACCCACATCGCCGCAGGCCAATCGTTTTTCCACGGGCAAAACCCACTCAAAGCGTTTGGTGTCCTTGAGGATGTTGAGGTTGCGTTGGGTGAGGGGATGTTCCCACATATGAGTATTCATTGCAGGACAGAGTACAATGGGGGTCTCTTTGGGGGTTGCACAAATGGTGGTGCTCAACAAATCATCACAAATGCCATGGGCAATCTTGGCTAGTGTGTTTGCGGAGAGAGGTGCGACGACTAGAATGTCCGCCCATTTAGCCCAAGATATATGATCCATTGCCGCCTCAAAGGTATCATGGAGAACGGGGTTCCCAGTGAGTCCTTCAAAGGTGATTGAGCCGATAAATCGTTTGGCATTGGTGGTTTGTATCACCTGAACCGAATGTCCTGATTTTATGGCCAAGGAGCAGAACTCACAACTTTTATAGGCTGCAATACCACCAGTGACACCCAAAACAATATTCATTCCTTTCCTTCCTGCAGTACCAAAGAGTGTATAATATTATTGTTGTCAAGTCAAGAGCGACTGAGTCGCTTGTAGGGATCGTAATGACATAGTATTGACAAGGCAAATCTTATACTGTCGATACGTTTGATGAATGTGCAATTACGAAAAGTAGAGTATTGACGCGACAATAGAATACCCTAGAAAAGATCTTGCATCATAGAGTCTATTGTGGTTCTTCGATAATTTTCTATCTATGAACATGTCTTTATTTTCGATAGCAAAATGGGGCTTCCGTGCCTTGGCTGTCATTTTACCGGTTGCTGGATTGGCGTTGTGGGGAGTGGAGCAAGCAGATGCTCAATCGTTTGTTGTACAATCTGCACGGCCTGCTTTGTCCTTGTCCATGGACGAAATCTATACGCCCACTGATCCCATTCGATTATTTTCTGAACAAACCGATATCGATGTAATCTCCTTTATGGCGGATTATATCGTTGCTTTGGAAAGTCGAGATTGGCCTGCAGGGTATCGTGGAGAATTTTTAACCGATGTGGCACCTGCGGCTTTGATTTCTGCCCACCAACATCAAATACCACCTTCGATTGTGATTGGACAAGCCATCTTTGAGTCAGGGTGGGGCCGATCAAACCTCGCGGTCAATTTCAACAACTTATTCGGAATTAAAGGCACTGGAGAGAACACCGTCAAGATTCGCACTTTTGAACGAAACTCTCGCAATCGCCGATATGGAAAATGGGCTAGATTTCGTGTGTTTGACAGTCGTGGTGAAGCCATCCTCTATCACGGTCGGTTGTTGGCTAAAGATCGACGGTATGCATCGGCTCGAGCCAATCGCCACCACTGGCGTGCCTTTATGGAAAAGGCCAGTAAGTACTATGCCAGTGACCCCAACTACACTACCAAATTGGGGGTGATTATCGATGGCTATCAACTTGACCGTTGGGATCGGCTGATGGGGTATATGATCGAGCAATCTGTGGATGCTGAATCGATCGCCCAAAAGTAAACACTTGTCTTCTATCGGTTCTGTTGTTGGAAAGTATATAGACATTTGAATCGGTCTAGACTACATTTGCTGTATCCAAGGCAGAGAAGAATCAAGATGACCCGTATGATTTGGCTATCTACAATACTGGTAATCGGTTGTGACAATCAACCCATTGAAAAGAGTACGACCAACGTTCCACCGACGGTCACGATTGTCTCTCATGGTGATGGAATGGTGTTTCCAAGTGGTGAGTCCGTGACATTTGTTGCCCGTGCCAGTGATGAAAACCATGCCCTTTCTGACCTGCAAGTATCCTGGAAGGTTGATGGTCAAACAGTATGTCTTGCTGCGCCAGTCGATGACAATGGGGAACAGTCTTGTATGGTCTCGATTGCCGAAGGTATGCGTGAAATTGTGACTGAGGTTATCGATGCAGATGGTG
>CAKZLX010000178.1 GCA_937127265.1 uncultured Pseudomonadota bacterium | reverse complement strand
CCATCATTTGACCTTCTGAATGATCTTTCCAACCTGCTTTTTGTAAATAATAAATATATTTAAGCCCTGCTTTAAGTTTGTTACTCATTGTATAATCTATTTTATCTGTTTTATTTACTTCGATTGAAACAAAATTATTGAAATAGTCGGTCCTTTTATTAGAAATATATTTATATTTAGGTATTACCTTTTGTTTATTTATTAAAAATATACTTTGCATAGTTCTAAAATTACTTTCTAATTCCATTTCTCCTCCACCATCAGATGTCAAAGCAATTGCTTCATCAAACTTAGATAAATGAAATGCTGTCTTAACATGGTAAATATGATGATGTGTTTTAAAAAAATATACAGGTTGATTTAAACCATTTGAAATACTATCACATATTTTTTTATCTGCACCAAACAAATATTCTTCACTATGAAAATACCTATCGTATGATGCAATTATAACATGGTCAGGTTTTTCTTTTACATATTTCTCAATAGAGTAATAAAAGTTGTCATCAACCCAAGGTACCCAATATTTTTCTCTTCTTATTCTGTCTTCTTCTATATAAAAGTCAACTTTACCATCTGTTACTTGACATATAGAAGGATTGTGTGAAATATTGATACCTAAGATTTTCATTTTTGAAATATAAATGTGGGTTCAAATTTTCTGCCAGGAACATTTGGTCTAACATACTCACCCATATATCTTTGTTTCTGTTTAACTTCCGTTACACCCTCTAGAGAACCTTGTTGTACTTTACCTTGTTGTGTAGATAAAGATAACCACCAAGTATCTGTGTGTGTAAATCCTGATTCTATTGCAAGTTTAACTGTGTCTTCTTCAAATGTTTTATATTGTTTTGTGTTTGCAACATTCAATGCAAGAAACTTGCCTTTCTTTAATCCTCTATATGCATTTTCAATTGTCTTTTTCAAAAACTTTTCTTTCCATACTTCAGATGTATCAAACTTAATACTTGACTGTTCTGGTTCATCACCATATGCTTCCCAACCAAAGTAAGGTGGACTTGTAAATACAAAATCTAAACTTTCATCTTCAGGTATATAAGTCTCACTACCTTGTCTAAGTAATTCATATCTATCTCCAGTTAATTTACCCTTGCACAGAGACATATAAACATCAACAACCATGAGAGCAAGACGGATTTACAATGACCAACCTTACACCAACACCATCAAAACACTCAATCCCAACTGAATCGAAAATAACAGCAATGCCAGCCCCAAAGCGCTCAAACCATATTCTTTGATTTTGGCAATAGAGATTTTCAATCCGATACCCGCCATCGAGATAATCAACAATGTTTTACCAATTCCACCTAGGCCTTTAACTATATCTGCGGGTAATACCTGAAAAGAAGCTAATATCGAAAAAAACAGGAATCCCAAAACAAATCGGGGAATTGAAACCGACTGCGCCTGCTCAGTTTGCCTTTTGGATTGAAAGAGTTGCAACAAGATGAAAATCAAAGGGGTCAACATTAACACCCGACCCATTTTGACCACAGTTGCTACTTGTCCGGTGGCTTCATCAACAGCAAAGGAAGCTGCCACCACTTGACCAACGGCTTGTAGAGAGTTGCCCAACATAAAACCATTGTCCACAGCGCCCAGTCCTAATATCTCCACACCCAACAGGGGCAACAGAAAGATACCCAGTGTCCCAATAAAGTTGATCACCGCAATCCCCATACCGGCTTGTGCTTCATCGGCTTCGATAATATCCTTGGTAGCTCCAATCGCCGCCGACCCACACACCGCAGTTCCGATACCAATCGTCAGTCCCATCGTACCATCCAAACCAAACAGTTTGGCCAATGGCTTTGCCAACAACAAGGTGCTAGACATGGTCACAAGAATCATCAAAAAACTGATCCAACCCAGTTCTTGTAGTAAAGCAAAATCCAGTTTTAACCCATACAGGGCAATCGCCACCCCCAATAATTT
This sequence comes from uncultured Pseudomonadota bacterium, assembly GCA_937127265.1. GTDB lineage: Bacteria > Myxococcota_A > UBA796 > UBA796 > UBA796 > CAJWHX01. The sequence goes on along the minus strand of CAKZLX010000178.1, from coordinate 1,508 downwards.
TTTCTCCGACCAGACGATTCCACTCTTCCACTCTGTTGGAACACGAGCAATATTACCCACCAATGCACCCAATACAATCGACAAGGTCACAGCATCAATTGGAGAGACAGATGCCAGCTGGATACCCAGAAAGCCCAATCCAATACACAAAACAATGCCCATTGGATGATGATTTGTAAAGAATGACATCAAAATTCCCGTTTAGAGATAGACATTTACCGGAATGGTTATTCCCAATAGAATAGAACAGTTCTCTCTTTCAAAAATATTGTTCGATAGGCACTCATCCAATTGTCAAGAAGACCCTATCATCTCAAGGTTAAAATTTTGGCAGAACAATAAAAGCAAATTGTTTTGGTTCGGAATTTAGCAATGAAATGTGGTTACCCTGCTACAATGTGATGGATTATCACCTAAACATTGGAGAAACAATGAAAGTAGGACGTCGCGCATTTTTGGAGAAACTGTTGGTCATAACAGGAAGCAGTGCCCTTGTTGGATGCAGTGATAAGGATTCTCCACAACCTCTACAGGACAACACATCCACTCCTACTTCACCTCAGACAGTTGACACGCAATCTGCAAGCCCCACAACCGAAAGCAACCCTCTACTCAAAGGGTTGGACCTCAACAACTTCGTTTTGCACAACCCCAAACCACTGGCTTTAGAATCAATACGTGCAGGTATTGGCATGGGGGCAATCACCGCAACCAGCAGACTCTTCGTACGCAACAATCTCCCTAGTCCTGATGAAAGTATCGTCAACAATGCGGGTAACTGGCGGATAGAAATTGAAGGCGTGAAGAACGTATCTTCATTTACACTCGATGATCTCAAACAATTTGCGTATGCAAACCTCTGCAGTGTTTTACAGTGTTCTGGAAATGGACGAAAGTTCTTCAAACATGGTCCCTCCGGTTCCCAATGGGCAACAGGAGCCGCAGGCTGTGTGATGTGGGGTGGTGTTTGGCTCAAAGACCTCATCGAAGCATGTGGTGGCGCTTTGGACGGCATGAACTATTTTACCGCGACTGGTGGTGAAGAACTTCCAAAAGATGTACCCCGAGATAAAGCGGTGGTAGAACGGTCCATCCCCTTGGAAAAGGGACTCAAAGACTGTTTGATTGCTTGGGAACTGAATGGAGAACCGATTCCACTCTCCCACGGTGGTCCTGTACGGTTTGTGGTACCTGGCTATTTCGGCTGCAACCAAATCAAATACGTCAATCGAATAGCAGCCACCAAAGAACAGTCCAGAGCCAAGATCATGTCCAGTGGCTATCGGTTTCGAGACATTGGAGAAAAAGGAAACAGCAAACACCCTTCCATGTGGAGAATGCCGGTTAAAAGTTGGATCATCGATGCCCAAGAAACCACACCCAATGTTTTTCGAGTACACGGTGTGGCATTTTCTGGCGAACGTGGTGTCCAAAAAGTTGAATATAGTTTGGATGGAACCAATTGGAAACAAGCCGCGTTTTATGGTCCGGATTTAGGAGTTCACGCT
>CAKZLX010000177.1 GCA_937127265.1 uncultured Pseudomonadota bacterium | reverse complement strand
CTACGCTGACTTCCATGTTTCGATTGATCAACATCAACCGTGGATAGGCTCCAGTGGGGACCAGTTGGTTACGATAGCCATCGGTATCCGACAACACAGGTGCAGTGATCTCAAAGTCTTCTGCCCACTTTTCCAATATTTCCACCGATGGAATCTCTGAATTTTGATCTTCGGTTAAAATGGTGAGGTAGACAAAGCCTTGGTCCTCATAATCTTTCCAAGTGTGATCGACCTCGGTGGCTAACTCTTGGCAAGGCGCACACCACTCGGCACTGACATCCAACAAGATGACCTGTCCATAGAATTGCCACAAGGAAACCATGTCGCCATGTTGATCTTGCATGCACATGTCGGGAGGGGTTTCGCCCAATCCAAATCCAGTGGCTTCCAAATCGTTGCGCGGTGAATTGCTGACCCAATCGTTCTCGGCGGTCATCCAACACGAAGATTCGGATGCGTCTTGGGGGGAGGTGAGCACGGGAACACAACCGATACTCCACAATAACATCATCACACTAGACATATTCACTCCTTGGGTGCTACATTACACTGTAACCGACCGATGTTGGATGATACAACTCTTGTCACACTTTGGGTAGATTTCATGAAAGAACGTCCGATGAACCGTTATTTCCGCACCGACATTCCCTTGGTGGTCTCTGATGAGGCAGAAGGGCATTTGGTGCAACACACCAGCGACTTTTGGCCCCGTCGCCAATCGGAGTCGCAGCAAGCCACCGAACGACACACCCTCTTGCTCAATCGTCAGGATGTCGATCGCTTACGAGGAAAACGTTCCTTTTCCTACCACGTGATGGCTTTGATGGTGCGCAAAGAGTATGGAGACATCTCACGAGCCATGGACGACATGATTGCAGTTGGTGCCGAGTGGGAACACAAACCTTTCATCCAAGAAGTCGATGGCGAACCCAAACAAGTGGTTCCTTTTTCCAAAAAAGCCCAAGTGTTCTCCGGTGGCTTCCAAAGCACTCCCGCAGAACTGGTCGACGCCAAAGACGACGAACCGCAGAAGGTGGCGTTTGAGTGGAGAACCAACTTATATTAAAGGATGAATCTGACGCTATATTCTTCGATTATTCCCGTCTAGAAAAGTTCGGGTACAAAAGTACACCTCACTTTTATATCCAGTGAATACTCTTTGAATCTATCGCCATTCACATCCTTGAAATTACGGTCGTTTTGTATATCTGGTACGGTATATGGGGTATTGGGGATTTTGGGGTGATTTGGGTGCTGGTTTGTTTTTGTGGGTGGGTTGATGGAGCAGTTGGCTTTTTGGTGATCGGTGGGTTCTGTTGGGTTCTCAGGGGGTTTCTTTGGCATAGGTGCTCCGGGGTTTGGAGCGGTACCAGCAATAATTATGCCAACGGAAGTCTG
>CAKZLX010000176.1 GCA_937127265.1 uncultured Pseudomonadota bacterium | reverse complement strand
GTGACGACAACCATGCGTTCTGGGAAGCCTTGGAACTGACCCACCCCATTTTTGGCAAGATGGTCTTGCAGGCGTGGGGAATTCCCGACAATATTCAAAACATTGTAGCCCACTACGGACAAACGCTTGTCAACAATGAACCCAATCTTTATTGTGCGGCAATCTTGGTTGCAGAATACCTAGCCCAAAACCATTTTGGCTTTGAATTCCGAAGCAACAGTAAAAATAAAAATTCAGTGGTTGGACACATGAAAGATCAACCACAACGGGCAATTCAATTCTTGGAAATCGATGAAGACCTGATGCGTAAAATCTACACTGACACCCAGTTTGTATTGGGAAATGGTCTGCAACTCAATCTCTGACACTTCGCTAGGCCATCTCAATTGTATAGATTTATAGTGCATTAAGACGATATATGATGCACTACCGTTATCACTTTCATTTTGATAGTGTACAACAGGATGACAATCAACACGGAGGTTCAGATGTCTCAACAGGTCATAGAATCATTATTGACACTCTCAGCTGATCTTTGGTGGACCGGTGATCCATGGGCAAATGATTTGTTTGCCAGATTGGATCCAGTTCGTTGGGAATCACTGAACCACAATCCCTATGCGCTTTGTCAAGAATGGCTAGGTCAACCAACACCTGTCTCCGCAGAATGGTTGCTGGATGCGAAGGCACTTCTTGAACGATATGAGAAATTTCAACAGACACCAGAGATGACCGATTGTCCTCGCATCGCCTATTTTTGTATGGAGTTTGGACTGCATGAATTCTTTCAGATTTACTCGGGTGGATTGGGTATTCTGGCTGGTGATCACATTCGTTCTGCGGGCGATCTCAAAATGCCTTTTGTGGGGATCGGTTTACTCTATAAATTCGGTTATTTCAATCAACTGATCATTGGTGGACAACAAGGTGCGGGGTATATTAACTACAACAATCATGCCTTACCACTCAAAACACGCACCACCATTACAGTTCCCTTACGCTCCGAAACCATGCAGGTTCGAGTGCACGAAGTCACAGTTGGTGGTGCCAAACTTTTATTGCTCGATACCGATGTAGATGGCAACAGTGAGGAAATGATCTCCTTGACCAAAAATCTCTATGGTGGTGGAAAACAAATGCGAATCGCCCAAGAAATATTATTGGGAATTGGTGGAGTTCGGGCCTTACGTGCACTGGGAATTGAACGCGATGTGTACCATCTCAATGAAGGTCATGCAGGATTTGCTTTATTGGAATTGTGGATAGAACACCAAAAAACCGGACTCGACTGGGACAGTGCATGGGAGAAAGTAAAACAACAGTCTGTCTTTACCACCCATACGCCTGTGCCCGCAGGACATGACACCTTTGATTGGAGTCTAGTCAACGAATACCTTGGACACTATCGCCATCAATCTGGATTGCCTGAAGGTGCTTTTATGGACAAAGGTCGCGAGAACCCTACTGAGTGGTCACTTCCACTGAGTATGACGGTGTTGGCTCTCAATGGAACCCGTACATCAAATGGTGTCAGCGCCTTGCATGGGCAGGTTTCTCGAGAAATGTTCAAGGAATTACCATCGGCAAACATTGGACACATTACCAATGGTGTGCATCCCACTGCTTGGATGGCGCCAGAGTTACACGCACTCTTAGATACGTATCACCCACTGTGGCAATCGGAACTATCTGATGGTCTTCACTGGACAGCATGTAACATACCCGATGCACAACTTTGGGAAATGCGCAAAACATTGCGTCAAAAGTTAATTACGGAAAGTCGTCGAATCTTGGGGAGAGAAGTTTTACACCCAGATCACCTCACCATCGGTTTTGCTCGACGCTTTGCTACCTACAAACGGGGAGATTTGATCTTTGATGACCCCGAACGTTTAGAGGCTATTTTGAATCAAGGAGTCCAACTGATCTTTGCTGGTAAAGCACACCCCGCCGATATGCCCGGTCAAAAGGTCTTGGCCAATGTACTCAAGTTCTCCCGCGATCCACGGTTTGCAGATCGGGTGATATTTTTACCAGATTACAATGCCCACATTGGTCGTTTGATGACCCAAGGCTGTGACGTATGGCTGAACAACCCCCGTCGCCCAAGAGAGGCGAGTGGTACCAGTGGACAAAAGGCGGCTCTCAATGGAAACCTCAACCTGTCGATTCTTGATGGATGGTGGCCGGAAGCCTACAATGGTCAGAATGGTTGGGCTATTGGCGATACCAACGAGTGGACAGATTTAGATGCCCAAGACGCTTTTGATGTTGAATCCATCTATGCTTTGTTGGAAAATGAAATCCTACCAACCTTCAACAGTCCAACCAAGTGGACCCATTGTATGAAAGAAGCGATTCGAACCTGTGCACCCGTGTATAATACACACCGTATGGTCACTGACTATCGAAACACCATGTATGTGAAGCACAAGTAAGCACCATGCCAGGACAACCGGTATAGAACACGTTCATATCATCGTTCGACGAATGGTGGATATAAATAGTCAACATTCCCTACCGTCTGCCGAAATCTGATCATGCCAATTAAATGATGGATGAGGGTCGATTAAAACCAACGAATCTTAGAACCAACGAATCTTAGAACCAACGCATCGAGGGGAATTTTCCTTTGATCCAGCGATTGTAAAACTTGCCAACCGATTCCGCCCCAATAAAATCATCTACGGTATGCTTCGGTACACCAGTGTAACGATACACGTGCCCAGAATGAAAACAGACTTCCAATATCAAACTACCCGGATGGTAGACGGCTTCGGAAATGGTTGAAGATTGTAATGAAAAACGCATGGTATTCTCCTTGGAGTAAACAAGATCGTTGTTGAATACACACTCAATATAGATCATAATCTGATACACCACAACCAATTACGGACAAAATTAGTCCATATAAAAACAGAAATTACAATATCTACTAAACAAATTAAAATTACGATCGTATCTCAATGAAAAATACGATACGTAGCACAATCATGACCGAATCTGGATGACTCTTCCTTTTATTAGTAGGCCCTTACAACTGGATATAAATGGTTTCTTGTCGCTTCACCCCCTATGCTGCACGTAAAATGCGCACTGCCATCAAAGATGCCGGTGGCGTTGAGGTCTTTGCCATTGGCGATGTTAACGAAGATGGTTTTGTCTATGATTTGGAAATCCACTGTCGAGGAAACAAAGGCTCCACACCCGCCTTATTATCTCGCTACAATCCAGGACAGGTGGTCATTCACAACCATCCCAGTGGAGTCCTACAAGCATCCGATGCCGACATGTACTTGGCCAATCGTTACGGCGATGATGGAGTGGGGGTGATCATTGTCAACAACAATGTTGATCGTGATTTCTGGGTGGTCGAACCACACGTCCCTGAAGCTGAACGACTCGACCTAATGGAAGTCCAAGGGTTCTTTGAACAAGTCTTGCCCCGAGTGATGCCAAACTTCGAAGCTCGCACTGGACAAATTGATATGGCACTTTCAGTAGCCAACGCCTTCAACAACAACGAAATCGCCCTACTTGAAGCCGGAACCGGAACCGGAAAATCACTGGCATACCTTGTCCCCTCCACTTTGTGGTCTATCAAAAACAACAGTAAAGTCAGCATTGCCACCTTTACCATCACCTTACAATCCCAATTGGTCAACGACGATATCCCCGTGTTGCAACGCGCGGGATTGGACTTTCAGTATGCACTGATGAAAGGTCGGTCCAATTACATTTGTAAACGCCGTTTTCAAGATGTTCTCCATCGCAATCCCAAAGATGAGGCGCTACAAGCAATCGCCGATTATATGGCCAACACCAAAGATGGCACCCGATCCGACATCCCCTTTCCCATTGATGGAGACATCTGGGACGACATCCGTTCTGATTCGGAACAAACTTTACGGGCAAAGTGTGAACACTTCAACAGTTGTTTTTATTATGAACACCGTCGAACCGCAGCACGAGCAAACCTACTGATCATCAACCACCACCTGTTACTGGCCGACTTATTGGTCAAAGCCGAAACGGGCGGAGATGGTATTCTTCCCAAGTTTGAACGACTGGTGTTGGATGAGGGCCACCACTTGGAAGATTCAGCCACCTCATTACTGCGTTCTCAACTATCCTCACGTTCAATTCGAAACGGTATCGCCCCCCTACTCAACACCAAACGTCGCGCTGGTGCACTGGAAAGTATTGCCCACTATTATCTGGGCTCAAACTCCTTACTGGCACCAAAACTCAAACAAAAAGCCTTTGATTTGATCGATGAAATCGGTATCTTTGCCAAAGACATCCAAATCTATGCCAACGATTGGTTCAAAGAAGTCCACGACCACGCCCTGCCAAATCTAGAAAGTACCAAACGCATCAAGCACCAAGAAACCAAAACGCCCTTGTGGGAAGATTGGGTGCGTCCCCAGTTGGATGTCGCCGAACAACAGTTAAGTCGACTGTCCAATCGGCTTCAACGCCTCTCTGATGTGTTAAGTGAAGTTCCTGAAACACTGCTGTCTCAACATCCACAACCCAACATGGATCTCCAACGAACCTATCGTAGGGTCTTGGGACACGCTGGTTTCTTGAAGCAATTTTCGGACTGTGAATCCCAAGAGCACGACATTGAACAAGAGTCTTTGGTTCGATGGGTTGAACGAACCACCTTTCGGGGCAAAAAAGGCGAACGACACAAAACCGCCAAACTCTGCTTATCCCCGATTGATGTCGCTCCCTTAATTCGTGAACAACTATTGATGAAAATGCCATCACTGGTCTCTTGTTCTGCCACGATGACTGTCAATCAACAGTTTGACCACTACAAAAAACAAATCGGCTTGGACGTGGAAAATGAAGCCCTCACCATCCAAAGCACCATTTTGCCAACACCTTTTGATTACCAAAAGCAAGCTGTACTGGCTTTACCCACCGATCTCCCTAGTCCAAACAGCAAAGAGTATTTAACCAACATCATCCCCTTTCTTGAACAATGTATCCACATCTCCAAAGGTGGTGTATTTGTTCTCTGTACCAGTTATAAAGCAGTCCAAACCCTCTATGACCACTGTACCACCACCATGGGGGGACGATATGCCTTTTTCAAACAAGGGGAAATGGGACGCACACAACTCTTACAGGCTTTTATCAACACGCCAAAATCAGTCTTGTTTGGCGCTGACTCCTTTTGGGAAGGAATCTCGGTTCCCGGTGACGACCTCAAAATGGTGATCATTCCACGTCTTCCCTTTCGGGTACCCTCTGAACCTGTTCATCAAGCGCGACATGAACGGATCGTTGCCCGTGGTGGAAATCCTTTTCGTGAATACTCTCTCCCCCAAGCCGCCCTGCGTCTCCGTCAAGGCTTTGGTCGATTGATTCGCACCCAACGCGATAAAGGCTCGGTGGTCATCTTGGACAACCGCGTTTCTCGTATGTGGTACGGTTCTTACTTTTTGGACTCGCTTCCCCAAATGAGACGGATTCAATTGCCAGCAAACGGGACACTCTATGCCCTGAATGACTTTCACAATCCAAAGCCTGTTGAAGTTACCACTGACATCGGTTAGATAAGAAAACATTTTCTGAACCAGAATCAGCATTAAGGAGCACTCCATGTCTAGCATTATTCCACGTGATATCGTCCACCAACACTCTGAAGCCTGTGCCGATATGGGGGAACAATTTCAAGCCATCGCTATGCGTCTTGGCAAACAGCAAAAGCGCTTGATGAAATACCTCGAAGAACAATTTTCCAGTTTTGACCCCTTAGCCGGTCAAATTGCCATGTACATGGCCAGTGTGTGTATTCGAGTCTTTGAACAAACCGGTTCAGACTTGCGAAAAGTGACCACCCAAGACATTCGCGATGCCGAAGCCAAAATTAAACCCAGCATTTCCAAAATATTACCCGCTGGCGATGGCTTTTCCACTCGCGCCAAAGAGCAAGAACGTGGTCAACCACATTTGATGGATGAGGTATTGTGGGCGTTGTTTGATCGTGCCGAAGAAGAAGGCAAAGAAGATGAAATGCCTCTCAATCCAAAACAATCTGCACAAATCTACATCATGTTGTGGGTAGCAGTGGAAGCCTTAAACGGTCGTTGGCGTGAATAGGCGGTGTTGCAAATAGGATTACAGATTCTTTCTGCCTAAAAGGGCAATGGAATCAAGTCTATTAGGTTCAAAGACACTGGTCAGAGCAATCGTTGGCTGGTGTCTTTGACTGTTGTTACCAGTTGGTTTCATCAAGTATCTGGGGTATAAACAACTATCATTTGGAGTCCCATGAACCTTGAACTCACCACCATACAGTCCCTTGCCCGTTCACGCTTCGGAATTGAAATCGGCGTATCCCGCCTACAACGTTTGGCTGAACACCAGTTACAACTGTGGCAAAAACAGCACCAATGCAATCTGGCAGAACTGGTCAGACGGTTGCAACAAGCAAATGAAGACAGTTCTTTGGTGGCAGAGTTCATATCGATCATTACCATTGGAGAAAGTTATTTCTTCCGACACCGAGAGCAACTAGAGACCTTGATAGATTGGATCAAACACCACCTACAACACCGGGTGCGAATTTGGTCTGCGGCCTGTTCTTTGGGTTGTGAAGTCTATTCCTTGGCGTATCTTTTACGGCAACAAAACATCCCTTATTACATTTTGGGTACCGATATTGATCGGTCTAGGCTCAACGTTGCTCGAAATAGAGGTCCTTTTGAACGTTTTTCCGTACGTGGTACTGAACACCCACCCCCTGAGATGCTTCGAGTACGTAGACATCGTTATTATGTAGATGATGACTTTGCCAAGAACGTTGCCTTTGCATACCACAATTTTCATAGTGATACTTATCCAACACCCCCACCGATTCATGGACTTGATCAACAGTGGGACATCATCATTTGTCGAAACGCCTTCATCTATTTTGACAAACCACAGACCCTCTCGATTTTAGAAAAGATGAATGGTGTGCTACACCCGAATGGTTCCATCTGGCTCAGTGTCAATGACGCCTTGTTTGATAAAGAGGAGGTGCTATTCTCTCACCGATGGAAAGGTTATACCTTTTTATCCAAAGAACAGGCTCCCCTTGTATCTCGACCAAAACCTGTGCTGCCACCTCACAATCCATCACCACCAAGATTGAATACTCCACCAATACCAGCCGGACCTTCCACCACATCACTCCAACGATACATCGAACACAATCGATTGGACTTGGCCATCACCGCCGCAGAGCAGTTACAAACTACCTCGTCATCAGCCGTACTGACACTGACTTTAGGGGCTCTCTATGCTAGAACCCATCAGTTTTCCAAAGCCGAACAAGTATACCAAACCCTTCCCAAATACCAACAAACTGTGGAGTGGTCTTATTTGATGGGATTGTTGTGCTATAGTCAACAGCAGATCGCCAAGGCCAAAGAACATTTCAGCCAAACCGTTTCAAGCAACCCTAGGCATTGGGCTGCACAGGTCTATTTGGGGATTATTTTGACCAAACAAAGACGATGGATCAAAGCGGAACTGGCCTTTGAAGAAGCCCAAGAGGTGCTCCAGTCGAAGCAACATACACTCCATTTTGCAGGGCTGATTCAACCCAAAGGCTTTCACGATAGTGCCCTCGATTCCCTATTCTATGTCGAAGAGCAATTGCGTAGATTACAAACCTAGTGCGTACTCTGTCCAGTCAATGGCAAGTCACAGAGAAAGATGGAGATATCCTCTGGTGACAGTTGGTGGTCAACCGCAGTCTCTGACAAACTGGCTTTCACCATACCAGAAATCACACAGGTCGATGGCTCCTGCACTATCGTCTTCCCACCACGCTGAGCAATGTTCGCAAGCCCTAGTGCACCGTCCCGTCCCAATCCAGTCAACACCATTCCCAGTGCTCTGGAACCCAGATTCTGCGCCAATGATTGGAGTAAAATTGTCCCCGATGGCTTAAAATAAGCAACCGGTTTAGCAGTCCAATCGAGCACCAACATTTGTCGTTGGACTTTGAGATGTGCCCCCTCTGGAGCAATCCAAATCCCTGGCCGTAGAGGCTGATTCTCCTGCACAATCGCAACCGGTAATTGCACGACACCCCGAAACCAATCGACAAATGAAGGCAAAAATCCGGCCGACATATGTTGTACAATCACAATCGGGATGGGATAATCAGCAGGAAGGTCTGCCAATATTCGTTGTAAGGTCACCGGACCACCGGTGGAAATCACCATTCCAACACAAGCGATATCCGAAGACACACTGGTTGTTTGACCACTCGACCGTTTCAATGTTAAACGCTCAACCTGTACATCCGTTCCCATGGCGCTTGATCTACTTTGGGGTAAGAAAGATTGCAATTGCTCAGCAATCTGCTTCATCGCTTCACGAGAACTGGGTTTGGCGATAAAGGTGACCGTATTGAGAATGTCAACATCAAATCCCATGCGTTGTAAGGAATCTGGCGTTGCGGAACTCATCAACACAATCTTGGTACGACTAGACATCGTCCGAATTCTTCGCACCGCAGACAAGCCATCCATGTCTGGCATCATGATATCCAATAAAACAACTGAATAGGAGTGTCGACCAAGCACAGCAAGGGCCTTAGGAGCCGAAGAGCATGTCTCGATTTCAACGTCAAGATACTTTTGCAACTCTAGTTTGAATACTTGGGCAAAAAAAGAAGAGTCATCAACCAACAATATCTTTGGGGAGGCTGGCACTTAGACCAAACCTTTCATCGTTTCCACCACGATTTCTTTTTGGCTGGTGCCGGAGTCGGCGTAGGGGCTGATTGGGGTTTCGGTGCTGGCGTGGGTGCAGGGGTTGCAGTACCCGATTCTAAAACTTCTGGTGGCATAAAAGACTCTACATCTTTTAAAAACTTATCGTCACCCTGCCCTTTGGTAATATAGCCGTCCATACCGCTCATTTGGGTCAGTTTATCCAAATGACTATCGGACTCAGCAGAGAAAAAGACAATTTTAGAATCTTTGGCTTTGGGATGCATTCGCAGTGACTTGGCCAAATGATCTCCTGAACGCATCCCTGGTAAATTGACATCCACTAAAATGACGTGAAATGGGTCTTCGGTCCGAAAAGATGTTCTAGCCGATGCCCAATCTTCAGAGACAACAACGGTATGTCCGCCTTCATGCAATACCGTTTCTACATACCCCAGCACCATGATCGAATCATCAATTGCCAATACTCTACCGCCCATAATTTCTCCTTGATACCCTTTTGTATTGTTGCTCTATGCCTGATTTGACCCCTTATTTTAGAACAGACAATCTTTGCACGAAATTTAACGCAAAGTTGCCATTGGTCAATACAATCGACGATTGCTTTATATGGGAAACAACTGCCTCTGGATAAACAATTCAATGAGATCGTGATAAATCCTTGATTCAAGGTTGGTTTTCATAAAGAGTAGGATAGGAAAGTATATGTCTGAACTCATCCTTCACTTGAGTACTCTTCAATGCAGAAAAAAATATCAATATTGTTGGTTGATGACAGTCCATTCTTTACCACCCAACTGCGTACAACGATAGAACAACACAGTTCTTTTGAGGTTGTGGTCTGTCAAACCCAGCCCCACGGGGAAGCACAGTTACAACAAAAACACTTTGATCTTGTACTGTGGGATATCATGATGCTCACCGCACCATCGTTGCATCTTCTCCAACTCGACATTAACCATCGCCCCCTGTGGCTGTTGCGTTCCACACCAACTGAGGCCCTACGTTGGCAAAGCATCGATCCAGAGGCACACACCTCGACTCGGGTGATCAGCAAACCGTCTTCTCAAAAGGAGATGATTCAACTGGTAAACACGATTGATCAACAAATAACGTTGATGGTCCCGAAACCATCTCGCCCAGTGTTTTCAGAAAAACCTGTCTTGAACACCAAAAGCCGTATCATGCCAAAGGTCATCGGGATAGCCGTTTCTACAGGTGGTCCGCCCGTTTTAGAGCGTATTCTCAGTCAATTGCCCGCCGATTATCCGATTCCCATCCTGATTGTACAGCATATTTCCGCTGGTTTTATGGATACTTTTACCCAATGGTTGGGAGATCGAATTGCCTTACCCGTAGGGACCGTCACCGAGAAAACACCACTACAACCGGGGGTTTGGTTGGCTCCCGACAATGCCCACATGCTGGTTCACCATGGGAATATTCTTCTCGACAGATTGAGACCACCGGTGCAATTCGCCAAGCCTTCAGGGGATGTTTTATTGGAAAGTATTGGTCAAGCCTACAAGCACCAATCCATGGGAATTGTCTTGACTGGTTTAGGTCAAGATGGTGCTCGGGGTCTCAAAGTCATTCAAGAAAATGGTGGACGGATTGTGATTCAGGAACCCACTTCCTGCACCATTGACGGCATGGTACAAGCCAGCCTAAAACAATGTTCACCGGATGCTCAACTATCCCCACTAAACTTGGCTACCTACCTGTTGGACTTAGCCTTGTCCCCCTTAGGCAAGACACAAAAGAATTAGTCGAGTTGAGATAAATAATGCTCGATTAACAGTTCCACATCCTTGGGATTGTTGTGTACAGACTCCACCAAATGAGGATAAATGCTTTGAAAGAAGTTGGACATGGGGTGATGCAATCGATTTTTGGCTTGCGATAAATGCGCTGTACAGACTGTATGCTGTCCTTCTTTGTAGGCATATTGCCCCAATAGAAATTGGGCTGGCCAAAATTGAACGTCTCGTTGGATGGACTCTGTAAAATGAGTCTTGGCAATAGTTCCCTGTCGTTGCTTATGGGCAATCACCCCTAGAAAATAAGGAATACTGGGTTCGCGACGAGCGTGAATAGAGGCTTTACGCAATTGTCGTTGTGCTTGTGAAAAGTCATGTTGGCGCAAACGCAACAACCCTTGTACGGTCAGAACCCTGCCTTTATCACTTTTGGGATGACGATATAAGGTCTCCAGCAATTGTTCTGCTTCTTGCCAAGCCTCCCGTTGAATAGCACCCGATACTGACTGCCAAACGGTATCTTTCGACTGCGCATCCTTTTCCTTACTAATGGACGATGCATTGACTTTATCGCCCAACTTTGACACAAAATACTTGAATCCAGTCTGGCTTTTACGTTCTAGAAAAGACTGATACCCTTGCACCGTGTCATTAACACCCAACCAAAGTTCACCTTGTTCAGATAACACTCCCTGCATTTGTCGAACCACAGTACAGACTTGCTCGGCAGAAAAGTAAATGAACACGTTGCGACAAACAATCAAATCCCAGGCTTGTTTCTGGGACAACCTTCCCAAACGAGGTGGTGGATGGGCGATTAAATTGTGATACTGGAACTGAATCTGATCACGAAATTCTAGGCGCACATCAGCCGTCTGCTCCTGTACCGTAACAAAACGTTGCAACTGGGTAGGTGTCATATTGCGGGTTCGATATTTCGGATATCCTGTACCCCGTTTGGCAATTCGCAAAGAGGGCTGATGAATATCAGTGCCAATGATTTCACACGGCACTCCCTTTTCGTGCAGCAAAAACAACAACGAATAGGCTTCTTCTCCTGACGAACAGGCTGCACACCAAATGCGAATCGGACGTTTCAGTTGCTGGTACATGCGTTGTGCATTGGTGGCAATCATCGCCAATTGCCTTTGTTGGCGAAAGAATGAGGTCTCATTGATCGTCAAAATATCTACGAAAGACACAAAATGGGGATGGGTATCTCGCATTTGTGAGATGGCCTGCAAAAACAACGACAATGACCCATAGCCAGAGCGTTCTGCCAAGGCTTCCATTTTGGGAAGAACCTCAGTCTGTAAGCGTGCGGTGGGAACCACGTAACCCAAGCGCTCCAAGGCAATCTTAGTGAGTAATGTGGTGACCGACATCTTTACTCAGGCTTCTGCAACAGTCTAGCAAAGGTACTGGACAGTTCATCTTCGTTGTAGGCAGATTTGACAATGTAAGCATCAGCACCGGCTTGGGCTGCTTGTTGCTTGGACTCTTTGGTTCGACGGGTGGACAACACCACAATCGGTAACTCTTGTAATTTGTGATGCGACCGCACTTTGCGAATCAGTTCAAAACCATTCAAAATCGGCATGTCCAAATCGGTCATCAACAAATCGACCTCTCGATAATCCAATTGATCCCAAGCATCCTGACCATTGACCGCCTCAAAGACTTGATAGCCCAGTCTTGAAACACGCGATACCAACATCTCACGGGTGAGATCTGAATCTTCGGCCACCATGATTCGAACCACGTCACTCTTCTTGGTGGTCACCTGTCCACTAGAAGCTCGCTTGCGATGCTCCACCGCCAAATCCAACAGATACATCACATTCAAGAACTGTACCACCATCCCACCTTCAATCATCGCGGTACCAGAAATGATCCGAACATCTCGAATGAAATTGGGCAAATTGGATTGTACCAACTGACGAACCCCCATTATGGCGTCGACACGAACACAAATACGGGAGGTGGCGTTCCGTAACAGCACCACGTTGTCCACCTTGTTACTGTTGGCCACCTCGGCAAAACCAAGCAAAGAATTCAAACTGACCAACGGCAACAATGTGCCATCATCCATTCGTGCGGCTTCTCCCTCTCCAACGGTGATGATGCTCTCCCGTTCGATTTCCAACACTTTTTCCACAGTTTGCACTGGAAAAGCAAAATACCCTTCTTGAATCCGTACCAACAACGCATAGGTCAAGGCGACTGATATCGGCAGGGTCAGAATGAACGCAGTCCCTACGCCAACTTCACTCTCCACCACAATATTGCCACCCAACTTTTCTACTGTGGACTTTACAACGTCCAAACCAACACCGCGACCAGAGATGTGGCTCACGGTCACTTGGGTGGAAAAGCCCGGCCGAAAAAGTTGTTGAATCAATTGGTGTTCGCTGAGTGACTGGATTTCCAAATCGTTCATCAGTTGCTTTCGTTTCAAGGTGTCGCGGATTTTACTGGGCTCGATTCCCCGACCGTCATCTTGGATTGTAATTTTAACGCTGTCTCCAAATCGTTCAGCCTGTAAATTGAGGGTTGCCTTTTCTGGCTTGCCCAACGCCAAACGCTCGGCAGGCAGTTCAATCCCGTGGTCTACGCCATTGCGCACCAAGTGCAACATTGGATCAAACAACGATTCAATCACCGTTTTGTCAATGCTGACATCAACCCCTTCCAAGACCACTTGGATCTTTTTGCCTTGTTCTTTGGCCAAATCACGAATGGATCGAGGAAACCGGTTGAAGAGTTCCCCAATCTTTTGGAGGCGAATCTCTCCGACACGGTGTTGAAATTCTTGAAGATTGACATTGCTGACCAAAATCCCTTCTCGCAACTGGTTGAGGTGCACCGCAAACTCTTTGGCTAGGGCTTGCATTTTAATCCACTGTGCCATGATACCCGATGATTTTCCCTGGGCACCGTGTAGTCTTTTTTGTTGAATGATTTCTTCTTGTACCAAGTCAGACCAGTCTTTGGTGAGTCGATCCAAATCTTTGGACACCTTTTCGATTTGTGACTGGTGCAACTGTAACTCCCCACTAATATGCGTGAGGGCTTCCACTTGCTCAATCTCAATTTGGATAAAGGTGGGCTCTACTTTCTTGCGTTCTTTGCTCTCGGTATCTGGTTTGGCTTTACGGGTTTTCTTTTTGCGCTTGGGAGTTGTGGAAGACGGACTGGGTGGTGTGGTCGCATTTTTTTCTGCGGGTGTGACTCTGGTGTCCACTGATGGCGATGCTACGGTTTCAACAACCTGTTCCATTGGCTGGATCACTTCGGCTGATTGAGATGGCTCAGGTTTTACTGGTGCTGTGGTTGGCTTATCAGGTTCTGACGGTGACCTCTCCGTTTCAGGTGTAGCAAAAAATGATTCTACCGGTGGTAAGGTGGAGGGATCTGGCATCTCTGGTGGTTCGGTGACGGTTGCTTCCACCCACTCGCCCATTTGCTCCAAAAAACCGCCGACAGCTTCTGCGGGTTCTGGTACTTCTTCTCGCCACAAGGCTTCTAAAAATGACAACCCGTCAGCCACAATGAAAAAGGCTTCATCATCAACCATAAAGACCTGTTCAGTCAGCCACCCAATTAAGAAGTGCATCGCCTCAGTCAAGTCTTTGACCCACTCCTGTAGGGCTGCTTCGGATAAGGCAAACAAGACTGGATGAATACTGTTGATTTCCTCTTCGGACAGTGGGGCTTGTTGGGCTTGTTGGATGATGGTTTGCAAATGGTTGAGATATTGCAACGGTTTGGACAGAAGGTGGTTGGTACTAGGCTCTGAATCTGCGATATCTGTGGACTCTACGATGGGCTCTGCAGGACTCACACTCTCCGTTGGATTTGCAGTACTTTGTACAAAAACATCGCTGGGATTAGCCAACCAAGCATTGAGTTCTGTGATATAATCCCGTGCGGATACCAAATGGGCTTCATCAATTTCGGTTAATCCATCCCGACACATCGCTTGAATGATATCCAGTCCAGCATAGATCAAATTGTACAAAGCGTCGGGAGCCTCAAACTCCGATTCATTTCGCCAAAGCATCGCATCTTCAATTACGTGAACCACATCACTCATTTCAATCAAACTCATAATCCGAGATTCACCTTTGAGAGTGTGCAATTCTCGCATCAAGACCACTGTATCTTCTTCATCCTCCAAACCAGACTCGATCTGCATCACGAAGTTTTCTATGGTTTGTAAACGGGTCAAACAAATATCGGTAAACTTGGCTAGCATTTTCTCATTCATCGGCATCTCCAGTCCGTTGATGCAGTGGATATTCTTGCAGTAACTTGTCTAGTGAGAACACCAAATACAACTCTTGATTGTCCATATACATATCCGTGAGACCACACTTCTCAGCCCAAGGCAACAAAAACGGATTCATAGAAAGGCGTGAACGGTCTTCGAGACGAACGAATCGTACTTGTTCTCCAAGTGGCAACATCCCCGTACCCCGTTGAATGTAAAACTCAAAGGGAGCATGAAACCCCAAAGGATTGGACACCTCATCATCGAGATCACTGACAATGTGTTCAATATCCAATGCCCGAAAACCATAGAATACTAAAACCTGAACCCCCTGTTGGGTATCCATTGGTGCTAAGCAAGTTAAGGTGTGTTCAGACACGGGCTCTCTCCAACACCAAACCGATGTCCAGAATCCCTGAGAGCCCTTGTTCACCTTCAAATTCACCCATCAAAAAATCTTGCAAACGACCATTCTTAGTTAAAATATTCTTTGACACTTTTTCAACGGGTACTAACTCCACCCCACCGGTGACCTGAATCGGAATCCCAACATCCATATCCTTGACTTTGACAATCAAAACCCGATGGGTTTGCGGATCGATCTGACCACTGTTAATCATCCGTAAAAACAAGGACAAGTGTAAAATGGGAATGATGGATTGTCCATGGGGAATGATGCCCAAAATATGGTCGGGAGTCAGTGGCAAGTGAACATAGTGTTGCGGGTCTAGAATTGTGACCACCATGCTGGGTTCAATCGCCAACCAAGTATTTGCCAACTGAAAGGTAAACCATTGTTCTGTATTCATAATGTTGTCCCTACTGGTGTTTACAACTGAAACTTGGCGGTTGATGAGGAGAGTTCCGCCGATAGTTTTAACAGCGCATCCGATGCCTCTACTACATTGTGCGCCGCAATCGCTGCCTCCGATGCCACCTGAGCAATTTCATCAAGGGCAATACTGGCTTCTTGGGTGCCTTCTTGTTGCTGCTGAACAGCAAAGGTAATCTGGTGGGCTGACTTGGTGGTTTCAGTGGCCAACTTGGTAGCTTCCTCAGTTGCCATTACCGAAGCGTTAGTGGATTTGGTAATATCAGAGGTCAACGCATCAATGTTTTTGGCACTGGTCATGACCTGTTCAGCCAACTTTTGCATCTGCATCGCCACCAAAGAGAAACCACGCCCTGCCTCTCCGGCTTTCGTACCTTCTAGTGCAGCATTTAGAGCCAACAAATCAGACTTGGCAGCAATATCTTTGATCAAGGCTAAGATTTCACCAATCCCGTCAACATGATGACTCAGTTCATCAATATGGGTAGCAATCAGTCCAGCATTTTTCTGGGTAATGTCTGCATTGTCAAACACCAACTGACTAGCTTGTGCCACTTCTTTGGAAGATTCCAACAACATCGTCAAGAGATTTTTGGTTTCCTCAGCAGCAGAGGCCTGTTCAGCGGTCCCCGTTTGTTGCTGTTGTGCAGTCGCCAACAGGGTGGTCGCCATACCAGTCAAACTGTCCGAATAACCTTGGGTATCTTGTACCATCTCCCGAAGCGTTACCAACAGATCGTTGTAAGCACTTTTGAGGGTACCCACTTCATCTTGACCTGCATCTTCAAACTGGGGTTCACCAAGCATTCCAGAGGCCAGATGTCGCATCCGTTGTGCCACTTCAACAATTGGACGAGACAGATTGCGAGAGACCGTCAAAGAAGCCAACATAATAAACAAGACGGACAATCCAAAGGCGACAAATAAAATCTGGCTCAACCCTCGTGCCAAAGCATCTGCTTCACTGGTGTCTATCTTGGCTACCAACAGCATTTTAACCGTGTCCAAATCTATCAGTTCCCGATTCAAGAGGACCTCTTGCTGACGATAATCCACCAAACGGATGCTTTTCGATTGGTCGAACTGACTGTTAAAAGAAGCCATCAATTCTGGATGGTCAAATTTACCAGTGTCTGGGTGCCGAAAAGAAGCCATCACCGTATGCGTATCCGTTTTGAGACGTGAGTTGGATCGCATCAAACCATCTTCACCGACCAACACAATCTCACCGGTCTCTCCAATACGCTCTGAATCGTTCAAGATTTGGTTAATGTTGTCCAGTGGCATTTGAAAACACAAGACACCCACCAAGGTACTGCCATCATAAACTGGTGCGGCAATAAAAGAGGCTGGGGCTTCATAGGATGGTGTATAATTGGTGAAATCAACCAGTACACTTTCTCCTTGTGGTAAACTCAAAGCCCGCTTATAGGCTTCGGCAAGATTGGAATTGGCAAACCCACCAGTCAACAAAGAGGTTCCAAAATCCAACTCTTTGTAGACCGAGTACATGACATCTCCATTTGTCGGATGTAATAAGAAGATGTCGTAATATCCAAAACTTTGCAAATACCGTCGTAAAATGGGATGTACTTGGGCGTGTTGCTGAGCATAGGCGGAACGATCGGTGGAACTGATGAGCGCATCCTTTTCACCCAATGGATTGGTGTTATTCGCAATGTAATAGTACTGTTGCACCAAAGAATCTGGCGAGAGACGATTGACCAAAGCCACCACATCGATCTCTTTATCGGGATTATCTGCTTGATAGCGTTCAGCAAACTGGGTCGTATAATACTGTTGGACGGCAATCCGCATTTGCTGCAAATCCGCAGGCTTCAGTTGGTTTTCAGCACCCACCGTATAAAATGAAGTCGACATGTCCCTTGCCGCTTGAATGACCATTTGATTGTGAGCAAGGTTTTCCACTTGGTGTTCAATGGTGTTGAAATATTGCTCCACGTGCTTTTGTTTGGACTTGGCTGCCACATAGAGTCGATTTTCAGCCTCTTGTTGCAACATTAGTTCCACTTCGTTGAACATAAAAGCACTGATGGCCATCAACGGTAACAGGCCGGTGATCAAGGTGAGGATTAAAATCTTGGCATTTAAACGAATTGTGGTTAGACGACGCAACATGTTTATTTCCTATAACAACGATGATCATATGTCTGCTTTCAACACGAATCAAACCAACCCGTATCAGTCAATGAAAAAGTTTCAGTCTACTCATAACAATACTATCCCTGTAAACCATGACCACAATGGATAAAGATCCAATCAGTTAGGGTATACCCTTGATAACCAGTCGACGATAATCAACGAATGAGATATGGTCTGGGTTGGAACTTTGGTTATACAATGACTATCAGTGTACGAGGGCTAGCATCTTATGCAAATTCTATTGGTCGATGACAGTCAGTTCATGCGTGAGATGATCAAAAAAACACTGCGTAGTCTGAGACCAAACTGGACTTTCTTTGACGCGAACAATGGCAAAGAAGCACTGACACTGATAGCTGAAATGTCACCTCAATTCATCATCTCCGATAACAACATGCCAACCATGAATGGTTTAACCCTATTGGAAACCCTCCGCAGTCAAGGTAACCAAATACCGTTTGGTTTTCTCACAGCCCAAGCCAACCTCAGTTTCATTACCCAAGCCAACCAACAAGGGGCCTCTTTTGTGTGGGCCAAACCGTTTCACCCAAAACGGGTCGTCGATGCGATTGAAATGGCAGTGTTATAGTCTTGGATTCTAATCAGATTCGTTCTATTCCTAAGTCCATAGATCAGTTAACCAAGTTGAATACCTTAGTACTCTGTTGGAATCCAATACAAAGTTTACCCGATTCTTTTGGGAACTTAACAGCACTGGCTTATCTCGACCTCAGTAGCACAGAACTCACATTTTTGCCTGAATCCTTTGCAAGCCTGACCAATCTTGGGACGCTTTACCTTCCATTAAAAAGCAAAGAACTTCTGATTGACAAAGTTGGTAATTTACCGGTGACTTGGGTACAAAACCCTTCGATGATATTACTGCGGGTTTGCAGCCCCTTTATCAAAGAACTCTTGTATCACAAAGTTAGAGCGATGACGAGAATCATTGGGATAGCAAGTGAGGTCTTTTTTCCAGAGCACTTTCTGTTGAAATTGGTCGCTTGTCTGAATGATGAGTCCAGTGCATCCCTTTGCGTTGATTCTTTGTAGTTCGGGCGAAGAAATGATCGAAGCAGGAATATAGCGTATGGAAGTATTCTGGATATCGAGAAACTTCAACTTGGATAGACTGCTGATTGTATTGGGCAAAGCCTCCACACTGGTGCTTGCTATATTCAGATTACGCAACTCCAAGCACTCCCCAATTTTATCGCTGATACTTTTTAAATACCAGTGACGGGGACAGACCAACACCTTCAATTTGCTACATTGTGCAATCGTATCGGGAATGCTGGTGATTGAAGAACAGCTCCAATCCGGTGTCAGCACAATCTCTTCTACATTGGGCATCCACGGCAACAGCCCATGCAACAAGCCATCCGTTGCCCCCTTTGAAATCAACTTGCGAATACTCAACGGCGCATCAAAGGTATCGGCAACCAAGTTCTGGTTCCGACCAATCCTCAGAATCTGCAATTCTGTACACAACGCGAGTTCTTTGGGCAAGACGGACATTTGAACACTTTTCCCGCTCCATCTGGGGGAACACTGTATCTCCA
>CAKZLX010000175.1 GCA_937127265.1 uncultured Pseudomonadota bacterium | reverse complement strand
ATTTGAATACACTCGTGCCGCTGGTGTGTCGGTCGTACCTTTTCGCTCAAGGTGGCCATGCACAAGAGCAGCAAGGAAGCGAGGGGGCAGCGGATGTACAAGTGGCGAACATGGCAGAAGTACTCACGGCGGCGGTGTCCCTATGTGGTGCCGTGCAGGACTCTGGTGTAAGTAATATGGTGGACGAGTTGGGTCGTTACATTGAAAGTGAGTCTGCGGCCCGGCGTCACCTGGGGTGCTGGCTTGCTGGAATCTTTGTCACGGAAACTACTGGAGACTACACAGAGTACGTGCCTTTGATCTTCCGATACTTGCTCAGTCGCTGCTGTGATACTGATGATGATGTACTCAAGGCGAGCCTGGTTGCACTTCAAGCGCTAGGCAAAGCCCAGCCTAACGAGGAACTTATCAACCATTTGGACTTTTTGCGCAGCTGCCTCTTGTCGTCCATAAGTGACGCGCGCCACCGAGCGGGGCAGACGAAGCATCCTAACCTAGTAGTCACGCCGACAGGGCACTGCATTGCGCCGCTCTTTTGCCTGCCAAAATCGCTCGACCCACTGCTACCTATCTACACGTATGCTGTGCTTAAAGGTAACTGAAACCTGAACGCGAACCCTAACCGTGCTCTTGACCCTGACCCTGACCCTGACCCTGACCCTAACTCTAACCCTAACTCAAAGGCAATGCCACTCAGAAAGAGGTGGGAGCTACTGCTATGGGGGATCTACTAACATCCTGTAACGACGCGGTACTCAAACCCTATCTGGTCAAGGCCGTGGGACCATTGATTCGAGTCATGGGCGAACGCACGGCCTCCTCCGTCAAGGGCGCTATCCTTCAGACCCTGCTTATACTGCTTAACAGAGGCGGCATAGCGCTTAAGCCTTTTGTGCCACAACTGCAGACCACCTTCCTCAAAGCTCTGTTGGACCCCACCAAACACCCAGTCAAAATGTGCGTTTCTTGTCATTTTTAACCGCAGTGTTGCTGGGTGTTCACCGCAATGCTGGGTTGTTAAGAGCAGCCATTGGTTCCTACAGCAACGATTTCCGTTTGGGTGCTAACGAAGCACCACCAGCGATCATCAGTATTTTCTTGGGCAACCAACTCAGCCAAATCTGCGATGACTTAGCCGCTGGAAAAGACCTCGCTGACGATGCTGGCAATGCGATGTTGCAACTGGGTGTCGATGGCTTGCCAGAACTCAAACAAGATACCACGGACCGCAATCGCACCTCTCCCTTTGCCTTTACTGGAAACAAATTTGAATTTCGTGCGGCTGGCTCTACAGCCTCGGTTTCTTTTCCCTTGACCTGTGTAAACGTTGCGATTGCTGACGGTATTGATGCCTTGCTGTCTCTGATTGAAGAAAAGGGAGACATCATGGAAGCAGTGCGCGAAGGAATCCGTCAATCCAATCCGATTCGTTTTGAAGGTGACAACTACGCCGATGCTTGGGTGGAAGAAGCCGAAAAGCGTGGACTACCTCACTTTCGCAAAACCGCCCACGCTTTACAAGTATTGAATGATGACAACACCGTTGCCCTCTTTGAACGCCTCAATGTTTTGTCTGCACTCGAATTGAGCAGTCAGTATCACGTCAAACTCGAACAATACATCACCCACGTCACCATTGAAGCGGACATGTTGCAACAAATGGTCAACCAGTTTGTCTTGCCAGCGGCTATTGCTGAACGTACTGCCGCCTGTGCCGACGTCGCCGCTCAAGTGGCCGTGTTTGGTAGTGACAATACAGACCGTACGCACGCCACCGTTATCCACACCCTGATTCAAGATTTACATCAGCAAAACAAAGCTTTGCAAACCATGCTATCTGAAAATCTACAACTGGGAGAAACCAGTGGCGAACAAGTCCAAGCCGAGCATCTGGCACTCACCGTTGCTCCACAAATGGAACAGTTGCGAGAGGTTTGTGATCGCATTGAAATGATCGTGGATGACAGTCGTTGGCGTTTACCGAAATATCGTGAAATGTTGTTCCAAAATTAACCACAACCTTGTTATTCTTAGACATCAAGAGCACTTCCATTCTGTGGAGGTGCTTTTTCTATCATTAATTCTCTGTTCTTCTCTCTTGGTTTACCAATGTCTACTGCTCCTTTTTCTCCCACCGATCTGCAACAAATCCTGAGTCACTGGGATATCGATTCCCATATTGAAACCAGTCCCCACCAAGGTCTGATCAACCACACATTTTTGATTGGCAAGCCTACACAGGGGGTTCTACAATGGGTCAACCCCATTTTTGATGCCAAAATCCATTTGGACATTGATGCCTTTACAAGCCATCTCCAAAGTAAAGGCTTAACCACCACCCACCTTTTACCAACCAAAGACGGCACTCTCTACATACCAGCAGAACACGGGGGCTATTGGAGAATCCTAAAGTTTATCAAGGGAAAAACCTATGACCGTCTGGATTCAACCACGTTGGCTTTTGAGGCTGGTAAATTGGTAGGAACAGTTCACAAGGTCTTACAAGACTTTGAACACTCTTGGCAAGCGCCATTTCGCGATGCTCACAATACTGAACTGCGGATGGCCAATTTAGAAAGTGCCTTGAATGAATACGATGACCACCCTTTATATGATGCTGTCTCTGCGCTGGGCAGTGCAATTTTACAAGACTGGCAACAGTGGAAGGGCATCCTCGACCTCCCTACTCGGCCTACCCACGGTGACCTTAAAATATCCAATCTCCACTTCAATGCGGATGGAACGGGATGTTGCCTACTGGATTTGGATACCATCGGACCTGGGGATGTGAGTATTGAAATGGGAGATGCTTGGCGTTCATGGTGCAACCCCGCAGGTGAGTCAAATCCAGAAGATGCCCGATTTGACATCGATTTATTTGAAGCCTCGGCTAGTGGTTGGCTTTCAACTGTTGGTGATTTAACCACTGAAGAACAACAATCGCTCCCCTTTGGTATCCATCGCATTTGTTTGGAACTAAGCGCCCGATTTGCAGCCGATGCGTTGCAAAATAGTTATTTCAAAGAAGACAGAGCCACTTTCCCTGATATCGGAAGCCACAATCTCCATCGTGCCCGAACACAATTGGCCCTTGCCAAATCGGTGCAAAGCCAACTGTCTGCCATGGAAGAATTTATCCGAACTTTTTAACACTGCGGTTTCTGTTGTGTGTTTTCACTTGATCACTAAGACAAAGTACACAAAAGACGATACATTTGAACCAATATCCGATCACCATTACACGTGGAGTGTCCATGAGCTTACCCAAACCAACGGGTCCCACCGGTTCTTATTTTGAGAACATGGGTATCACCCCTGAACTGTGTCGCAGTATTTTACAAACCGCCCTCTCTCACGGTGGGGATGACTGTGAACTCTACTTTCAACACTCTGCCTCAAACAGTATCCAACTCACCGATGGCAAAGTCAGCCAAGCCAGTACCAGTTTGGATTTGGGTATGGGTGTGCGGGTCATCCAAGGTGACCAAGTAGGCTACTCCTACTCTGAAGACTTAACACCCGGTGCGCTTTTAAACGCCGCCCAGATCGCCTCACAGATTGCCAATGCTGGTCAAAGTTTGACGGTACCCTCTCCAACTGTACACACTGTACCCAATTATCACCCTGTGGAAACGGGTTGGGACAGTGTAGACATGCAAACCCGCGTCCATTTATTACGCAAGTGGGAACAACAAGCCTTTGCCCAAGACACGCGTGTCAAACGAGTAGATGTGTTTCTCCGTGACGGTGCTTCGGTGGTGATGATTGTTCGTGCGGATGGCAAAATGGTTGAAGATTGGCGTCCTAGCAGTATGGCATTTGTGCAATGCACAGTGGAAGCCAATGGTGTCCGGGAGAGTGGCTCCTACAATGTCGCTGCTCGTGGTGGACTGGAATACTTCTCTGAAGAACGCCAAGCCCGTTTGGTATCAGAAGCCGTCAACCGTGCGATTTTTCAACTCGATGCCGTGTCTCCCCCCGCTGGAGAGTATCCAGTCGTCTTGGCCGCAGGTCCATCGGCAATCTTGCTTCATGAAGCCATTGGTCATGGTTTAGAAGCCGATTTCAACCGCAAGAACATCTCGATCTTCTCCTCCAAAATGAACCAACAAATTGCCAATGAACATGTGACGATTGTCGACGATGCTACGATTGAAGGTTCACGTGGCGCCCTCAACATCGATGACGAAGGCAATGAAACCGAACGTACGGTCTTGGTCGAGAACGGAGTCTTGCGTAGTTATCTTCACGACAGTATCTCCGCCAAACATTTTGGGGTCGCCCCAACTGGATCTGGACGTCGTCAATCCTTCCGTCACACACCAATTCCTAGAATGCGTGCCACCATCATGGAAAATGGTCCGCACACTCACGATGAGATTGTCGCCTCGGTCAAAAAAGGCATCTATTGTGCGGCATTCTCCAATGGACAAGTCAACATTGGTGGTGGAGACTTCGCCTTTTACGTGAAACAAGGCTATTTGATTGAAGACGGTAAATTGACTCGCCCCATCAAAGATGTGAACGTCATTGGTAATGGTCCGGACTCTCTCAGCAAAATGGATATGATTGGAAACGACATGCGGGTCGACGAAGGTGGTTGGACCTGTGGAAAGGATGGGCAAGGTGTCCCTGTGTCTCAAGGGATGCCAACCGTTCGCGTTTCCTCACTCACCGT
>CAKZLX010000174.1 GCA_937127265.1 uncultured Pseudomonadota bacterium | reverse complement strand
GTTGTTTCGCCAGAGATACTCACCATCATTGTAAAAAATGGCATTACCTTCAACAACACGAAACTCTTGGTCTAAAAAGATGACAACACTGTATTCCTCAACCAACACGCCGGTCACGGTTTCCCAATCATTGTCAATGTAAGGAGCATTGTATTGCTTCTCGACGCGCAACACCTCAGGGGCGTCTTCTGGCTTTCCACGCAACCAACCATCCAAGAGCACATAGGCTTCTTGATCCACGTACTCACCAGTAGACAATCGATTGATCGTTTGAATCTGTCCAACCACCACGTATTTAGAGCCTTTGGCATAGCGACGCAGCATTTCTTTGGTCTTTTTTTTGTCTGACTTCTCTTGAGAGAACTGACTCAACAAAACAGTCGGGTCCACTTGACTCATCGTCAACTCTTGAGCCGTTGCCGTTGCAGATACAGAAGGTTGGGTCATTGTCCAACACAATAAAAGGGTCGCCCACATGATACACTCCAAAATTTTGGTCATGGTGTCCCCTTCTGCTCAAGTTGCTGCTTCAGTTTCACCAGACCGTCGTCGAGTTTGAGAGCTATTTCACTGCGGTGCATCCATCCCTGCAAACGAGCAATGGGTGCATACTCTGCTTGAAAGGCATAACGGCACCGGATCCACAACCCTTCAGGTTTCTTTTCCAAGTACAATGTACCTTCGCCTTGTTTATCGGGCACTTCAAAGTCCACACTCTTCAGTTCCGAATCCACTTTAGACACCGTCAATGTACCACCATCCCAAGGAATAGGAGATGCCGACGGTTCAACGGCCCAAGGTTGCCATTGATTCCACTGCGTATGATCGGACACTTCTGCCCACACAACATCTTCAGGAATATCAACCTGCACCCAACGAATGGTTTCCACTGTTTGAGGAAGGATGAACAGTCCCATAAAAGTCGATAAAATCGTAACTGCAATGGCAATAACTATCTTGTTCATAAAGCGCTCTCATTGTATAGTGTACAACATGAAACTTGACGTGTCAATATTTATTCTTTTTGAAGGTCACCACTTAGGGTGATGTCTAAGTGTAACGCATCCAGTTGAATGTTCGTTCCCACTGTTCCTGATTGATCCTGTTCCCATGTAGACCATTGCCAATCGACCACACCCTGTGCATCCCATTCAACCTCACCTTCCACAGATTGAAACATCGCATTGCCACCACCGGATTGTTCAAAGAAAGATTTTTGAATTTTTGTATATCTATCTCTTAGAGAAGATAAATTTGTTTGTTGTCTTTCATCAGTATCAACTACTCTTCTCTTACCATCTTTATCAACAGTAACAACTGCTTGAGCTCTGAAGAGTTTTGTTAATCTACCAAAAAATGAAGTATCTGCCATTTTGTTCCTAATTTAAATTTATAACCTTTATTTGTTTTTGTTTTACCATTTTCTACAAGACCAATATCTTGCTTTGTGTCTTGGTCCTGGTGAATCACAATTGTGTCTAGCTCTAAATGCTTTTCTTGCATCTGGATTATTCTTTCGAATTGACATTGTTTTTTCTCCTGATTTTTTTGCTGAACTTCCTCCATGTCCAAAGTTAACTTTTACAACGTTACCTTGTGGGTTTTTGACATATACCTTAAATTTTTTAACATCACCTTGCATCGGTTTTCCAAGTTTAACTGTTCTACCTTGGTATTCAGCCTCATTCATATCAGATTTATATTCTTTCATGAATTCACAAAATTCTTTTATATCGTGGTAATTTTCCACCGTATATTCTTCTGTGTGTATCTCTTCTTTAAGTAAATTTCTTTCTTCTTCTGTTACCCAAGGGTGTTGTTCTGGAGTAGATTTATGTAAAAAGAATCATTTGTCTGTTTGTCAAATACTGGACTCGCCTCTAGCTGAGATACAATATTTTCTAAAAAACCAGCCGGTTTACCTACCATTTCCTCATAATCCGCATCTAAATAATTTAATTTATTTACTTTCTTTTTATATTTCAGAATGCGCTTCTCAAAACGCTGTTTTTCAACTATAACCGCATCTATGTCTACACCTTTTCCTTTTTTGTGCCCCCATCTTCTTGCAGAAGCAACCAAAGCTTCCATTGACCGATGTAGAAATAAGAAAGTAATATTATTTGGCTTGTATTGCTGAAGAAGAAGCGAAATCATTAGATGTTTAGATGAATCTACGACTATTGGTTTACTTGAAACTTCAGCCATCGTTTCATACAACAT
>CAKZLX010000173.1 GCA_937127265.1 uncultured Pseudomonadota bacterium | reverse complement strand
AGGGATCGGCCACCCCAGCGACCAAAAAAGCAAAGAACACCGCAATACTCAAAGAGGCACCCAAAGCATAGGATGAGTGTTCAACGTACTTGCCCTTGGTCAAATAGGCAAAAGCAGCAATATAGCCATTCAGTACAAATGCCCACAACAAAATGGAACCTTCTAAAGAAGACCACAAGGAAACAATCGTCACCCACAGCGGCGTGGTGGTCGATCCGACTTTGGCAACATAGGACACCGAAAAATCATGGGTAATCAAGGCGTATTCCATCAGACCAATGGCAATCGTCATCGCCAAAGCCGCCACGTACGCCGAAATTCGTGCCCATTTCCAAGCCTTTTCTGAGCGTTTGGCACCCCCAGCAAACCCAGCAAAAGCACCGAGAACCGAAATCGCCAAGGCGATCAACACCATCGAGCGACCCAAAATTGAAATCACAAGCCCTCCACGGTTTTGTACAAGTCTTTGGCTTCGGTGCCTTCTTCTGGTGCTTTGTACTCGTTGGAGTGCTTCACCATCAGGCGTTCTGACTCAAAACGTCCGCCGCCAGTGGCTTTCACCATGGTACCTTCGACCACCACACCAATGCCTTCACGAAACATTTGTGGGGGTGCACCGGTGGCATGTACATCCAATACACTGGTTCCATCAGTGACTTGGAAGTTGAGTTCGTTGCTGTTGGCGTCCCAATCCAAAGACCCTTCTTTGACCACACCACCCAATCGAATGGTTGCGCCATAGGCATCGTCTCCGGCTTCAAGCACCTGTGAGCAGTCCCAGTAATAAACCAAGTTCTCACCTAAGTTGCCCAAAGAGACAAAGCCAAGTGCGCCAAACATGATCAACAAAGCCCCTATCAACAGCAATCGTCTCTGCTTTTGTTCAGGGGTCACTTCTTCCATCTCTTCAACGGCTTGTGTGTTTTCAGTGGTGTCGCTCATTCTTTGTTCCTCCAAATCAATGACCCTGTATAGAGGATCAGTCCAGCCCAACTAATACCGTAAGCCGCCCATACAAAGTTCCATCCATCTGCAATTGCTCCGTCCATGATTCCCTTCCTTATTTCTGTAGATTCTCTATTTTTTTGGCTCTCGTCTAGACATCTAATGGTTTAACTGTGTTCAAATCAGGCAAATCTGGGGCTGCCGATTCAGCCTCCAATTTACGAAGGGCAATTTTACCCCGTGCCAAAATGAAACCAATCATCAAAAACAACATTCCAAATGCTGCCATTCGCAATGGTAAATGCATGGTTTGCGAAACGGTTTCCGGAGAAGACTGGGTTTGGTGCAACGAACGCCACCAGCGAACCGACATGTAGACAATGGGCACATTGACAAAGGCTACAATCGCTCCGGTTGCGGTAATGGTGGCTCGGCGTTGTGGGTTGGTAATCGCATTGCGCAACAACAATACCCCCACAAATGACAACACCATGATCGCTGTGGTGGTCAATCTTGGATCCCAAGTCCACCAAACGTTCCAGGTGGGTTTCGCCCAAATACTGCCTTGAATGGTAAGCAAAACATTGAGTAACACACCCACTTCGAGGGTCGCTTCTAAATAGGCATCAGTACTGACTTTACCCTGCCACAACGAGCGAATCGCCAAAACAAATGCCACCAAATAAGTCACCAGAGCCACCCACGCCGTAGGAACGTGTACGTATAAAATACGCCCCACATCTCCCATCATGGCTTCTTTGGGTGCCACAAACAAACCCATATAATGAGCCACTGCCAGCAATGTAAAACCCAATCCTGTCCAAATCAACGATGCTTTCATGATTCGACAATCCTCCCAAATACAATTCCACACAAAATCCAATAAATCAAATCAAAGGCTCCCAACAATGTCAACCACGAACTAATTTGACCCATCGGATCCCCAAAGAAAATGAGTGACGTTGCCTTCACCGCAGCCAACAAGGCTGGCACAATCAAAGGAAACAGCAACAATGGTAACAACAGTTGTTGGTTAGACAACCGTGCAGTCATCGCCGCATACATGGCTCCGGGAGCAGAGAGACCCAATGCCCCCAATACCAATGTACCTATAAATAACCCGAATCCCTCGACAAACCACACGTCACACAAGGCAATCAAGGGTGGAACCATCACCACCATCACCAGCAACAATTGCAAGGTGTTGGCCATCGCTTTGCCATAAAAGAGTGCCGCTGGATAGACTGGTGCCATTTGCAACTGCTCAATCGCTCCACCCTCGGTTTCCAACAAAAACGACTGGGTGAACAAGTTGGCGGAGGCAAACAAGGTTGCCAACCACAAGTAGCCTGCTGCGTGCTTCTGTAACATCGCCGAGTTTGGACCCACAGCAAAAGAGAACAACAGCAACACCAAGATGCCAAAGGACACCAATCCCAACCAACGCACCCAAGAGGTCCCCTCAATCCAAAGGTCTTTGGTCAAAATGGCTACTGCTTGACGCAATCCAATCGCAATCATGAGGCATCCTGTTGGGCTTTACGCCAAGCGTCCCAAGCCTTATTAGCAGAACCTTGCCAGCGAATCAAACCACTTTCCAACAACACACAACGATCACACAATTTTGCTGCTCGCTCCACTTGATGAGAGACCAAAATCTGGGTAGCGGGCAATTCATTCAACAACGTGGCAATCTCATCAATCCCAGTGGGGTCCAAGGCAGAAAAGGGTTCATCTAACAAAATCAAATCTGGATCTTTCAAGCGCAACAAAGCCACCGATGCTCTTTTTCGCATACCGGCAGAATAGGTTCGAATCGGCTCAGAACGATCATCCAACCCCACGGCTTCAATGTGCGTTCGTAGAAAATCACGATCTTCAGACACACCAAACAATCGTGCAAATACGCGAAGATTCTCAGAAATGGACAGATCTTCATAGAGTCCAGTATTGTGTGAGAGCAATCCAATCCGACGACGCACTTGTTCCACATCGTGACTGCTTCGAATCGTTTTCCCAAACAACTGCAATTCACCCAAGGTTGGAGAGAGCAACGTCGACAATGTGCGCAAGAGTGTGGTCTTACCCGACCCATTTGCACCGATCAACAGGAGTTTCTCTCCAGCTTCCAGTGTCAAATCCACGCGCGCATAGGCCCATCGTCGGCCAAAACGTCTACTCAAGTTGTTGGTGTACACCACGGACATGGTTGTCCCTCCAGTGGGGACATTTATCCGATTTTAGCGATTTCGTCTAGTCCGAGACTGTCTTGTCAACCCAAAGGTCAGGGCCATCAATCCCCACCACGCAGTGGCATCCGCTCCGGCAGATGAACACATCATCTTGTCGTCTTCTGTCTCTTCTTCCGTGACTTCTGGTTCCGGCGGGGGTGGTTCCGGAACATACTCACGAATCCACCCGTAGAATGCATCGATGCGAGTTGCACCCGAAGCTCCACCCACACAAGGATTGCTTCCCTGAACGGAAAAGACAAAGGAATTCACGCCCACCAAAGTGTACCCTTCATCGGTCCAACGCAGTGCGGCCCCACCAGAGTCCCCAGAACACAAGTTTGTGTTGGGATCATAGGCATAGACAAAGACATCATCCGCTGAGTTGTATGGAATCGAAGTGGTGCGTTTCTTTCCGGAATCTTGTCCTTCATCGGTGGTCACCCCCCAACCCACATAGTC
>CAKZLX010000172.1 GCA_937127265.1 uncultured Pseudomonadota bacterium | reverse complement strand
ATGCCGCAACCGATGCCATCTTGTAAAATGGTACCGTTGGTCCACTGGGCAATTTCACTGGCAGATAGTGATCGGGGTGTCATAAAAGTCTCCATCATAATGTGTGATGTTGGGTTCGTTTAGGAGAGGTAACGGGCGATTTCTTCTCGGTCGTCGAAGTGGTGTTTTACCCCTTGAATAATTTGATAGGTTTCATGTCCTTTTCCGGCGACCAACAAGACGTCATTGGCCTTTAAATTGGAGCAGGTCCAAGCAATGGCTTCTCTTCTATCTACGATTTGGGTTATCGACTTCAGACTTTTGGGTGAGATGCCAGTCAAAATATCGGCGATGATCGCCTCGGGACTTTCACTGCGAGGGTTGTCCGAGGTGACCACTACACAATCGGCAATATCTGCGGCGATGGAACCCATTTGGGGACGTTTATTCTTGTCCCGATCTCCACCACAGCCAAACAGCACCCACAAACGACCCGTACACAATGTTTTGAGGCTTTGTAGAGACTGTAATAAGGCATCTGGGGTGTGTGCATAATCGACAAAAGCGTGCCAACCATTTTGACTACTCAGACGTTCTAGGCGACCGGGTGCTTGGGGGAGAGTATGTAAGGCTTCAATGGTTTGTGTGATCTCACCACCCAGTGCCACAGCAATAGAAATCGCAACCAGTGCATTTTCAATGTTGTGATCGCCAATCAACGGTAGGTATACATTCTGCTTGGTTGATGAAGTATGCAACGTGAAATGCGTCCCTTCTAAAGAAAAGTGCCGATTGGAAACCCAGAGGTCGCAACTGGGATCGTCTAAGGTGGATATTCGTGTGGTATGTCCTGTACGCACAGGTGTTTGGGCAATTTCAGATTGTTCGACAACCAAAATACTGGTGGAATTTGCATGGACATGGTCAGTGAACAGTTTACGCTTTTCGGCCAGGTATTGTTCCATACTGCGGTGGATATCCAAGTGATCTTGGGTAAAGTTGGTGAAAGCGGTCACATCAAAGGTAATACTACCAACCCGATGCATCATCAAGCCGATACTGGAAACCTCCATGATACAAGTACCACAGCCCGCCTCGACCATTTTTCGTAGGGTTCGCTGTAATCCTGGTGCTTCGGGTGTGGTAAAGCCATCGTTTTGGGGCAACGGTGTTCCGTTAATGGTGGGGCCAATGGTTCCTATCGTTCCGACATTCCCTTGTATTACCTTGTCAGCACCCTTGGACAAGGTTTGTACAATATGGGAGAGCATCCAAGTTGTTGTCGTCTTTCCATTGGTGCCGGTGATGCCAACCATGTTCATCCGCTTTGCTGGATGATCTTCAAGGAAGGCGGCTAAGTCGGCCATGCATTGTCTGGCATTGGGGACTTGAACAATCGTTCCCTTCCAGTCAGAGAGTTGTTGGGTCCAATCATCATCCCATTGATCGACAATCACAATTGGTGCCATCGTTGTGGGAATAAACTTACGTGCATCCAAACGCTCACCCCGTAGCGCAACAAAGACCGAAGTAGGGGTAACTTTACGTGAGTCGAGGGTGATGTGGTCGCAATATGTCTTTGATGATTCAGTGAGAGGTCGACTGTTTAGACACTGTGCAAGGATCGTTTCAAGGGAGAGGGAGGGCATTTGGAACCCATGTGGGAAGTCACAAAAGAAGGGAAGGATCAAAACCCATTGCGGCTGCGCGGTGCGGAAAACCGTCTGGATGGAACTGTGTTTTTAATCGACCATCATACGATGTCACGCCGAGGCGAGCGGGTATGACGTCTTCCATAAAGAACGGTAACCACAATGGGTTTTGACGATGTAGGCAGGGAAAAGTCACTGCAAAAGAATTTCAAACTCTTCATTGGGAGCGATATGTGTTCCAGCAGCTGGATACTGCTCGACAACACGTCCACTACCTTTGAATCGAAGATTGAGATTGGCAATTTGCAATGTGCTTAAAGCATCTCTTAACGTGAGACCGGTCAGGTTGGGTACAATTATTTCGCCTTTTTCTGTCCAAATAATTTCAGCGGGTGGACGGACGACCAGACTTTCGGAGGAATCGTCTGTTTGTGAGGTTAAAGTTTTAGTAGAGATGGGTTCGGTGGGTTCAATTCCTAAGATACGCATTGATTCTGCAGCGATCTCAGAAAAGGCAGGTGCAGCAACAACACCACCATAAGCCAGTCCTTCCGTCGGAGTATCCACTGAGATAGCGATGGCTAAGCGGGGATTGTCCGCAGGAACCAATCCGACAAAGGAGCCAATGCGATCCGTGTCGGAATATCCACCGAGGGCGGCTTTTTTAGCGGTACCTGTCTTCCCAGCCACTCGATAGCCCGGAGTTTGGGCTTTTTTGGCGGTTCCATCATCGACGACCGTTTCCATCATGGTGAGCATTTGTTTGGCTACATGGGGAGCGACAACTTGATCGAGTTCCGTCGGTTCAAACCGTTCCATCACTTCACCATTGGCATTGGTGATTTCTTTGACCAACATTGGCTTCATCAATTTACCTTCGTTTCCTAAGGCGGCATAGGCCATTGCCAACTGGGTCAACGTTGTGGTGAGTCCATAGCCGTAGGACATGGTAATTAATTCAATCGGTTTGACTTTGGAGGCGCTTCGAAGGATGCCACGAGGTTCTGCTGGGAATCCAAGCCCCGTTTCTTGTCCCAATCCAAACTTACGCAGATAGTCAATGGTATTTTCTTTACCCAGTTCCAGTGCCACTTTGGCAGCGCCAATGTTGGAGGAATACTTGATAACTTCGGTGACCGAGAGAATACTTTTGGGGTGATCGTCGCGAATACTAGCACCGTGGATTCTCCAGTAGCCATTGTTGCAATCAATCAGTGTATCGGGTGTAAACAGACCTTCGTTGATAGCAGAGGCTACGACCAATGGTTTGAGAACGGAGCCGGCCTCGTAGGAGTCAACAAAA
Organism: uncultured Pseudomonadota bacterium; assembly: GCA_937127265.1. Taxonomy (GTDB): domain Bacteria; phylum Myxococcota_A; class UBA796; order UBA796; family UBA796; genus CAJWHX01. The sequence continues at coordinate 893 of CAKZLX010000172.1, read as the reverse complement.
CCATGGTGGGTCAGCATCCCATTTTGAAAAACAGAGTTGTCATTGATGTTGGCTGTCGGTTGTGTAGAGGATGCTAAGATTTCACCCGTTTTGACATCGACAACGACAGCAAAGCCGCTTTTCGCTTTGGCTGTTTCAACCGCTTTTGCCATGGCCAAGTCTGTCACATGCTGAATACGTCGATCCAGTGTGAGTACCAAGTTTTTGCCATCTTGCGCTTGAGGTGCCATTTCATCAGGGGGTGCCAAGTCTTGGTTACGACCATCTCGAATTCGAATGGTGGCAAATTCAGCACCTCGGAGTACCGAGTCATATTGCTGCTCAAGCCCTCCAACACCTCGATGACTGTATTGACTGAAACCACCCAATAGTGGTGCGGCGTCTGATTTTCCAGTGTAATACCGATAGGTATTGTCTTCGTGATGAATACCCCGATTCTTGACATCCGCAAACGATTTGCGAAAGGCTTTGTCCCCACCTTTATAAATTTCTTTGATTTCATTTTTGAGACTGGTGTAGGCGAGAGGAGTGACTGCTTTGGCGATGACCAAGTATTGGCTTTGGTGTTCACGTTTTTTAAGAATCCGTGACTTGGTATTTTCGGGGTCCAAATGGAGATGTTTTGTCAATACTTCGACTACCAAGTCAAGGTGCTCAAGCGGAATATGAATAGGACTGAGCACAACATCTTGTAAGGCCACCGATGTTGCTAGTAAACGGCCGTTGCGATCCACGATGTCGCCACGACGTCCACGGATCATTTCTACATCTTGATATTGAGTGAGGGTGGCTTCTTCAAGCATTTTGTTTGGCCAGAGCATTAAATAGCCTGCTCGAGCGACCAAGGTACAGAGACCCAAAGCCAAGAGACCGGCCCCAAATTTAAGACGAGC
>CAKZLX010000171.1 GCA_937127265.1 uncultured Pseudomonadota bacterium | reverse complement strand
CAGGACAATCAGTAGGCTGATGGGTACCAAGGTGAACAGTTCAAGATCTTTTATCAACCTTGGAAATTTGTAATCATTAAAAAATGGATTCTCTTGTCTACTTTTCACAGTATTGACAGTACTATCCACATTCGGACCCGATAAAGAATGGAAGGTTGCAAAGAAACCGGTTTGATTAGCCTGTGGCATTTCCAAGAGCGTGTATGTGGTTTGTACTGAAATTGGAGCGGCTACCATCGAAAGGCGTCCACGACCAGTTTGATAGGACGCTACAGTATCTTGTTGGGTAAACTCCAATTGAGCAACTTGTTGAAATTGCTCCCGCTCCAGATTGCTCCAAGTTGCATCCAACGCCTCCCACTCCTTTTGCATTAGGTCGATTTCTTTACTCCATAATTCAGGGGTGAGGATAGAAAATCGCTGATCAATATAGGCATTCCACAGTGTTGGATCATCAAAAGTCGGTTCGCCAACCACAATCAAATGACCACCCTGTATGACCCATTCAAACAGTGCTGCCTCTTGCAGTGACGACAACCGGCGTTCGTTGGAAAACCAAACCACTGTACGGGTTCCCATATACCCTAGGGATTTTGTCGGCAACCAGTTGATTTCTCGCACTTGTGTAAAGACACCTTCTTTGCGATGGTTAGTGGTGGCAATCATCCACTCTGGGTGGAGTATGGCACTTTGTTCGGAATCGATCAAGAGTACAGGCTCCACATCATTGTAATCGATACGTGACAGAGGTCGATAGACATCGGTAAGATAGTTTTCTTGTTGATGGAGATCACATGAGACACCGCCATAACCCTCTTGGGATTGTATGGGGACAATCATTGACCATGATTGTCGTTCTGTGCCAGTGACGGTATACCTAGTACGAAGAACCACCTGATTGCTTTGTTCACACTCAATTCTCAACGTGTGTGGCTTACCATCAATCGACCGCGCCTCCAGATACAATGGCACCGCACCAGAAACTGCACCCTGATTAATACCAAAGACCAATAACCCCTCGATCTGCTTGCCTTGCCAACGTTGTGGCGCAGCCGTTTTACTCTCCCAAACCAAGGTGGGGCTTGGACTGGCAAACACCCAACCAACCAAAAAGAACCAAAAGCACAATAGACTCATATCGTCTCCAAAGCCAGCACGTCATCAATCAAAGTCCAGACGGTCACACCATCCAATTTGGCACGATAGTCCAATGCGATTCGATGTCCCAACACATGCTTTGCCAAAGCACGAACGTCCTCAGCACCCACACTGGGTTTTCCATGAATTAATGCCCTCACCCGTACAGCCTCTGCCAATCCAATCGCCGCTCGTGGGGAAGCGCCATATTTGACATAGGACTGTACCGAAGAAGGAGCGTCTTGAATCGGATGGGTTCGTTCTACCACCCGACCAATCATATCGGCAATTTCGACAGGCATAAATACCCGTTCCACCAAGGCAAACAAACGATTGACATCTCCTGCCTCAAAGATGGCGGTAGAGATTGGTGCCCGTCCTCGTCGTCGCGTTTGAATAATCGAACTCATTACCGATGCCGAAACCTTGTGTACATGCAATTTGAACAAAAACCGATCCAGTTGGGCTTCGGGCAACGGATAGGTACCCTCCATGTCGATGGGGTTTTGGGTCGCCATACACCAAAAAGGATCGGGCAAGGCATGTGTTTCACCCATCACCGAGACCCGTTGTTCTTGCATGGCTTCCAACATCGCCGATTGGGTACGTGGAGAGGCACGGTTGATCTCATCGGCCAACACCAAGTTGCCAAAGATTGGTCCTTTCACAAAAGTCATCTCTCGCGTACCGTTGTGTTCTTGCAAGACGCCAGCACCGGTAATGTCACTGGGAAGTAGATCAGGTGTAAACTGGATTCGACGAAATTCCAAGCCCAACAAGCCCGCTAAGCCCTTGACCAATTCGGTTTTACCAAGTCCCGGCAAACCTTCTAACAAAACGTTTCCACGGGCAAAACAAGCGACCACCACTGCTTCAATCAAACTTTCTTGCCCCATGATTCGTTGATTGAGGGCTGCAATCATCTCAGCGAGGTGGGACTGTGCCCACTGGGTTTCTTCGGGGGTTAATACGGTAGACATGATACTTCCTTGGATGTACGGAGGCAGAGACTATTCATCGGCTGTCGATTGTGTCTCGGTACCAGTGGAAAAAAATTGTTGCACAGTTTGACGATGTTGGGGTGGAATTTGAGACTGACCGGTCATCACCGCATTGGAGAGAGAGACTGCACCATCGGTGGATGTGGATGTCGGTTGAACCTCCCCTGCTTGTCCTGGAGTGCTCCCGAAAGCCACCGAACGCTCCCAATCGACTTGTGGAATCCCATCGAGCGCACGTAAGTTGGTATTGGGAACCAAAGAACCCTCACCATAGGTTAATGGAGCAGACCCACCACCACCGGTCGATGGATCACCTGAAGGCTCACCTGTCCCCTCATCACTACCTTCTCCATTGCCAGACTCACCTTCGCCCTCTCCACTGCCAACACTTTGACTTTTACCTTCACCCTGCCCTTTGCCTTGTTGACCTGCTGGACTTCCATTTTGCCCTTTGCCTTGTTGAGATGAAGAGGCTTGCTGTAAGTGCTGCGATGCTTGTTGCAATTCTTGGTTGCTGATCGAATTGATTCCTTTGTTGGATGATTGCGATGAACCGTTTGACTGGGAACTTTGAGAAGATGATTGCTTGGACTGAGACTTTGTACGTCCAGATTGCTGACTTTGTTGCATCTGTTGAAGTTGTTGAATCGTGTCTGCAAACTCTAATTCTATCTGTTCTTGTGCCATCAAACTAATATGCTCTAAACAATTTTTCTCAATCGCAGCCATAATAGGTGGATTGTTTCTAACCATGTTAGTTGCCATAAAATTTAAGTGAGCTGTAATGTGTGCTCTGTGATCTTGACCTCTGAAAGCTTGAAAAGGTTTCATCGCTAACGCATCGATGTGCTCTAACGCTGGATCTTTTGGTTGAATCGGTGCAGGTGGTGGTAAAATTTTATCAATATCTTTTACACCAAGTGCTTCGTACATTTTTCTGTATGCGGCGTATAGATTGTGTATTTTAGGATTTGATGTTGCAAGTTGTAATTCTGTTTGTGCAATCGTAATTCTTTGCGACATAGAAAATATGTTTGGATCTGCAACAGGTAAAATATCTACTCTGTCATCAAAGTCCATTTGTTTAACTTCTCTTCTACCGCCCACTACATCAAATGGATAAACAGATGGTAAGTAAGTTTTAAATACTCTAGATAATAATCTAAATTCAGATCTCATGGATGTGTAAAGTCTTTTGTGTATTGCAGACATAACACGTGAACCTCTTTCAAGAAGTGCAACGGTTGTTCCAACTGCAGCAGCTTGATTACCATCACCCACTTGCATGTCAGCTATCGCAGCAAATCTTTGACCTGCTTGAACAACAATACCCATTAGTTGTAATAATGTTGGAGATGGTTCTTTGTAAGGTAGCATCATAAATGAATCTCTAATATTACCACCTGGTGCATCTACATCTTTAAATTCACCTGGTTGAATTGGTGATGCTTCATCTCTAACTCTTACACCTCTTTGTTTAAATCCTGCAGGTAAGTTAGATAGTGTACCCGCGTCTAGTAATTGACGGAGAGCAGAAGTTGCAGTTCTGCTCAATCCGCCAATCATGTGAATGAGTCCAAAGCCATAAAATCCTAGTCCTGGCAGAAACTTGAAGTGGACAAAATATTGGATCTTACGTTTCTTTAGATCATCGGGCGCATAGTTTCGTCTTATAGACAAAACTTTCCTATTACCTTCTTCAACAGTTACGAGGTAAGGTAATTTTATTCCAGTTGGTTCTCCATCTGCTCCAACATCTTCGAAACCTTCTAAATCTAAATTAACGTGACACTCTAACAAAGTATACACTGGTTCGTTCTTTCCAGTTTTTTTGCTACCTTCAAGTTCACGTTCTTTTTTTGCAAGTTCATCATTTGAATCTGTACCTGGCGGGCCTAACTCTACATCTCTGTAGAAACCATTAACTTGTTGTTTTCTTAATTCGTTTTCTGAAATTTTTACTTTATGAATAATCGCTTCCGCATCATCTAATGAGGTAGCTGTATACGGAACGATTAATTCATCTGCTGGAACAAACTTAGATACAGCTCGTCCCATATTTACATCATAGTAAACTTTTTTAAATGTTGAACCTGCTAATGGTAAATGAAATAACATAGAATCAAACTCTGCTTCATATTCTTTCATTTGATCCATAATTAAATAATTCATAAAATCCTTAACACGACTTGCTTGTTGTTCTGTTCCAGGATTTTTTACACCTATGACTTGTGTTCTTACAGGTCCATCGGCTGGTAATAATTCTTTGTATGCTTGTGCTTGAAATTGTGTAACCGCTTCAGCTAACAATGGATGTGTTACTCCTGAAGCTCCTCTAAAAGGTTGGTTTCTTTCTGTATATTTAAATCCTAATAAGTCTAAACCTTTTGTATAAGTTTCTTCCCATTCTTTTCTAGACTCTTTATCATTTTGGTATTCTGTAATTAAATCAGAAGCTAATTGTTTAAGTGCTCTGTCATCAATTGTATCTGTAATATTAGAAAAAAAATCTTGAGGTTGTGGCTGTTCTTGTTCTTCCCCTTCTTCAGGAAAGGTAACAACAGCCTCTTCCTCTACATCAACTTCTTCGTTGATTGGATTATTTTTATCTATTTCAGCCATATGTTATGTGATGATAGTTCTTCTTTTTCTTCCTAACTTACATCCCTTTGCCATTACAGTAGTTTTAGAGCCTTTGCTGAATTTACTAGAGTAAACAGCTTCCATAGCTTTTCCATCTCCTGTGTCCAAGATCATGGCTTTTTTTCTCGCTCTATCGGCTGCGGCTATTGCTTCAGCAGCGGATGCATCCCCTGTTTTTAAAGACATACCTTTTTTTGTAAAAGCGTCCATAACATTTTTAGGTTTTTTAGCGCCCATCATTTTAGAAGCCATATAAGCTGTTCCAGCTACCGCAGCAGCTTTACCAGAATTTTTTACAAATTTTTTTAATTTATCTTTTAATTTTCCCATTATACTCTCCTATCGGTTATTGAGAACAGTGTAAAGCATTTTATGTAAGAAATCTATATTAGGGACTTAAAAATATTGACCTTGTCTACCAAACCACCTGTTTTCATATAAGCCTTCATAGGTAATAAGAACTTTTTCAGGACTTCATTGTCGGCGATCAAAGTAGGGACTTTTACATAGTTATCAGGGTTAGAAGGAATCATTCTAGTAATAGTATAATTACTTCTATAAGTATCACTACCAGCGTCTAAAATAACTTCTAGTAGATCCTCTGCTTCTCTTTCTGTTCTAGCTGCTCCTACATGATCGTCAAAAATATACTCATCTCCTACCTTCCTAGTATAAGTTGCTCTTCCTTCTTTAACCATTTGACGATAATCAATATTGTCATTTGTACTGTATTTTCTTATTATTTTAAATTCTTTGTTAGGATTACTTTTAGGCATATCAAACATTTCAAATTTTGCTCCATACTGTTTAGCCAGTCTTTTTAAAACTTTTGGATTACTTCTGTATTTTCTTTGATCTTGCCTTAATGAGACATTTATTGCGATTTAATAATTTCTTTTATGGCTTGACCTTAAGGATTTTTGATTTTTTGACTTATTCAATTCTTGAGCTCATCATAATTGCATCACATTTCTTAGGTCTACCTCTTGGCCTCTTCACTGTCACTTACGTCAAATCATCAACATCACATTCTGTCTTTATCTCAGGTTTCAAGATATAGGTCCTCTTATTAAGATTTCTCAGTGTAATTCTCCTGGATTTTCTTATGCCTTTATGTGATACCATTGTGAGCTGACTCAGTGATTTGGTTTTAATTGACGATCTTAGGGTGCTCTGAGATAGGGATCTTGATTTTCCTTTTGTTATTTTCAGAAATTGAAGTTTTTAAATCAATAAAAAGGGCCCTAGATAACTTCAAACCTAAAGTAGCTAGCAAAATTCAATATTAAATTTCTTCGATGAATAGTCACCATCTAACAAAATTCTAACAAAGACTTATGTAAAAGGGACAAACGACTTATTTAAAATAACGATCCTTTTGATAATAATCAAAACTTTTATCATTCAAAACGTTATTTGATATTTCTA
>CAKZLX010000170.1 GCA_937127265.1 uncultured Pseudomonadota bacterium | reverse complement strand
TGAACCAACAGCAGAGGCACTGCGTCAAGGTCAAAAGATCTATTGGGCCTTTGTGCGAGGCCAATTTCCGCATGATGACACCATCACAGTGGAAACCCCGATCAAAGGAAAGACCGCCAAGTCCTTTATTCGATGTTTGGGACGTGGACCTGAACCCCGATGTTCTCTATTGGAAGTACAACCCCAAACGGGTCGAAATCATCAAGTCAGAAGACACGTACGCGACCTGCACCATCCGATTCTACACGATGGAGACCACGGTGATTCTAGGGTTAATCGCTGGTGGCGTGAAAATATGGGTTTGAGTCGATTGGCTCTACATGCAGGTGTTGTCAGCATCTCCATCGATGGTCAACCGATGACAATCCGCAGTCCACTGGCTGTAGATCTATGTACAGTGTTTGAACAAATGGATTGGTGGCCCAGTGTCAGCACAATCCTACTTCAAACAACCTGAAGTCCTTTGACATATCGAATGACTCGAAAGCCACCACCCCTTACTCTAGATGTTACCAGACTGCAATCTTCTTCCACATCTCGAAACGTGACTCGAACGCGATTTTCATTGTAAAAGAGACAACCGCCACGACAGACAAGCCAATAGCCTTCATTAACCAGATGGTGATTCTGTGAGGAGTCTGTGGGGTAGTACCCACTCGAAGCAATCTCTATGTCATCGACATTATATTCAACAAAACCCCAACACCACTCTACAACATTGCCACTCATGTCGTACAATCCGTATCCATTGGGTTGTTTCTGTCCGACGGGGTGTGTTTCGGTGTTGCTGTTGTCCGCAAACCAAGCGACATCCTCTGCTACGTCACTGCCTGCAAATGAATACGCCTCTCCACCTTGTGCGGCATACTCCCATTCTGCTTCTGTTGGTAAGCGATAACCATCGGCATTCGGATCGACGATGGTCTCACTGACCAATCGCATGGCCACCTCCTCGTCTATCGGTTTTCCAGGAAGATACTCACCAATCAAATAGACTTTGGTCAAGCCTTCTCGTTCAGACAGCGCATTGCAAAAAGCAATACAATCCAACAATGACACCGTATCCACTGGTCTATTGGCACCTTTGAAATGACTGGGGTTAAAGCCCATCACGTCACTCCAAACGGCTTGGGTGACTTGATACTGCCCAATGAGAAAATCTCGTTCAATCGTCACGAGATGTCGAGGCGCTTCCGCCGACGTTTGGTCATCCGCCCCCATCATAAAGGAACCGTTGGAAACCAGTGAGATGGTACTGCCCATTCGGACACAGAATGCTCGTTCCTCGTCAGAAAGAGACGACAAATCGACAGCACCCAAAGCCCGAAATTCCATCGACTCAAATGCACCCGTTTGATACAAGTGTTGCCAGACGGACTCTCGTTTCACCTCTCCCATGATGGCTTGTTCTATCAACAACTTATCTGGCCACTGATGTGTATAATTGAGTTCAACCAACCCGTCAGAACACTCTAAATATCGACATAAATACTCCGATGCCAACGAACACATCAGTGTCAGACCATTTCGAACCTGTTCAACATCTTCAGATAGGATCAATGAATCCAACTTTTCGATGAAGTCCTCTAACAGGACTCCGTTTGATTGACTGTTAACATAGTGATCATACACCGCGTCCCAATGCTCTTGAATCGTTTCCATACATTCTCCAGGATACATTTATCGTATTCTTGAAAGAATCTTTGTGCCACTCTCACAATCGCCAAGAATATTGCAGTCTACAAACAAGAGTCTGGGTATTGATTGCGATCCAACAACTTTTTCATAAATCGCAACTGGTCACATTGGGTCCATTGATCGCAAATTCTGGAGCATGCTTGTACTCTGGTGCATTCTCCTCAGTCCATTGTTTCAGTTCTTCGGGCAATCCATCCCAACCTTCAATTTATAAATAACGATTATTATATAAAGTGATAAAAAATACACAGTTGACAGGTCAGTGACACCTACGCCCACTAAAATATTTATAAAATACAGGTTTAATGTATATTTCCAATCATCATCATCAGATATTGTTATTGACGCATTCAAATATTTAGGCTATCTTAAAAGTATCTTTTGGTACCCGCAAGGGTGAAACAGGGAAGTTGGTGCGATTCCAACACAGCCCCCGCTACTGTATTTCACGGTGCGCTCCTCCAACAAAACCACTGGTCTTCGGACTGGGAAGGTCGACAGAGTGCAACACCGGATAAGTCAGGAGACCGGCCAACAGATGCATCTGGTATCGGTGGGATGCCCTAGATGTGAAACCAACTCTAGTTTTACACACCGCATAGTCACTTGTGGGACATCTGTATCCATAATCTATGCTCAATATGCGTTCACTTAAAAGGAGAGAACATGAACACAATATTATTTTTACTTTTCGCATGTGGAGACAAAGAAGAAGACACTGGATTCGACGTTGAAGATACAGATGTTGAAGATACAGATGTTGAAGATACAGATACTGGAGACACTTCAGATACTGAGGAAACTGACACTGAAGACACAAACAGCAACGCCCCCCTAGAAATCATTGGCTCATACCATGACAACTGGGGAGGTTCTCACACAATCGACGAAGCTTCTTGGTCCGATGGATACGCTGGAATCTTCCATATCTCTCAGTTTGACAATGATTCTGATTGGTTTGAAACTGCTATTACTTACCTAGTAGCCACAAAGGCGGTTATTGAAAGGGATATGTACGCCTTTGTACCTGCTATGCATAAAAAGAAGAGTCATTTTGATGTCGCGGCTAGGCTTAATCAGCATGGCTTTGATGTTGTTGTCTTGAACAGTGATTTCAAGGGTATCCAGACTAGTTCTGGTGAGCGGTTTGATATTGATCCTACAATCAAGGAGCCGGCTAGGGCAATATTGGCTCTCAAGCACCAGATTGGAGCTACGCACTTGGTGGTGACCGGTAACGCTTGTATAGGCAGGGCAGTGACGCTTCAGGATGAAGGATTGGTTTTCGACATTGCCGTATATCATCATTGCATGACTATGACTGGTGACAAGCTCTATCAGCTTGATCGCACTAAAGGTAATATCAAGCGCTTCGGGGCAAAGATGCCATTCATTGTATGCACCAAGAAGGCTCTGCGTATACTCAAGTCTAGGGAACGGTGTGCTATGCTGAACACAGAGGGAGCTGACATGACTATTAAACAGTTTGCTTTTGAAAACGGCATTAAACCGCGAACCTTGCCTACAAGATTACGGCTTGCGGCAAAAAAAGGATGTGAAATATATCCTGTTGGTAAAGAAGGAAAAGCACATTTGTATACTAGAAATGATCTAACTAAAGCAAATGATTTTGTTGCAAAAAATAAAACAACAGCAGTAATCAAAACTAGAACAAAAAACAAAAAGAGTTTTGATAAACGAGATGCTACTAAATCTATTCTTTTGCAAAGTAAACATTTGGATGAACAATTTTATGAAATTCTAATTGATGCAATGTTAGATTATATGGTAAAAAAGTAAATGTATACTAAAGATCAAACACTAGAAGATGACTTTGGCATATGGTGGAATATGCCAAAATATAAAAATAGAGAATTTGAAGCAAGAAAATATGCTAAAAATATGATCACCGAAATAGGACTTGGTAATCGTAGTTGGCCCGGTCCTGAAAAGGATGTCAAATATTTTGTTGTTTTAGATAACGGTAAGTGTGTTGGTATGCACCATCCACTTAGCGAAAGCGGCAAACGCCGTGCCAAGTATGCAGAATTTCCTGTATACAATTATGTTCC
>CAKZLX010000169.1 GCA_937127265.1 uncultured Pseudomonadota bacterium | reverse complement strand
CCCAACCACGAGGCGGACACCCAGTCCAAGCACAGGTCAGTTCTACTTCTTGCTTGCCTTCTAAAACCACCACCCATCGCTTGAATACGGCTTGTACTTCAATATAACGCCGTAACACTTTTCCACGCAGTGTGGTTTCTCCTTCGACAATTGAACGATCCAATGATGAGAAAGGAAATTTTTGATAAGCGACAGGAGCCCGCAAAACAATATCGGCAATCGTGTTGATGTCTCGTTGATTCAATCCCTCTATCGTTTGTTGAAACATGGGTGACCATGCACTATCTATCAACATAGAAGTATTTTCATCAGCACCGTTGGTTGGGTATTCTTGATCAAGAAGATCAAAATGTTGTTCCAACCATCTTCGCAACGGCCTTAAACCGACATTGGCATGCCAAAACTCCCAACGAGAATTATTGCGTGAACCTCGTTGCGGCTTTGGTCGTTTTGGTTTGCGTGGAGAGCGAAACCGTTTCATCAAACGCAGCCATAGTGCGTCAGACCATTCCTCCGCTTCAACCTCCACCTCTGCTACCGATGTAGAGGGTTCTGCGGGTTGTGAAGCCTGTTCTGTAGTGGGTGCAGAAGGCTCAGCAACAGCAGTATTTTGAGCGGTATCAGTTGACACAAGCGTATCTACATCGGCGTCGACATCGACACCAGTCTGAGCCTTACCGTCTAATTCTCCATCAGACAAGTTGACACTTTCACTATCAACCTTCGGTTCTTCTGATGCAGTTTCGGATGGCGTTTCACCAGATAATGCAAGTTCAGCCTTATCCATGTCTGTGGCCTTTTGCGCACTCGTTTCAACAACCGAAGTGTCCTTCTTTGCACTGGTCGGATCAACAAACTGGAGACTCCGTGGTCCTGTGGGCAAGGTGTTCAACTCATCCGCTAAATAAGCTTGGTGTACTTGCGGAAACAACAGCGCGTACAACGCAGAGATTTCGGCATTCGCGATGTGACCTTTAATCTCGTCCGACAATTGTGTATCATACAAACGTGCATATCGGATCAAACGTTGCTGCTCAATGGCTTGCTTTTCTGGTGGTAAGGATAGAATGTATCCCACCACGCGTAAAATGGTGGATTCAACAGTCATCATGCCCTCTTATTGTTCAAGGTGAGCAGTGTATGACACCGAAATCACTTCATACTCTACCGTCTTGGTTGGTAATTTGATAACTACATCGTCACCAGGCACTTTTCCCAATAAGGCTTTGGCGACCGGAGTGAGATATGAAATCCATCCTTTTCCGATATCAGATTCATCCGTACCAACGATTCGAAAAGTCTTTTCGTTTTCATCTTCATCTTCCAGCACAACAGTGGCCCCAAAGACAATCTGCTTCTCTTCATCTTCGTCGTCCAAATCATGACCTCGTAGTTTGGTGACATCAATCACTTCACAACGAGAGAGTTTGGCTTCGATATCTTGAATGATACCTTCACACATCGCTTGGCGTTCTTTGGCGTCTTCGTATTCTGAGTTTTCAGATATATCACCGTGGGCACGTGCCTCTTCAATATCTTTGATAATTTTGTGTCGCTCTTCACTGGTCAAGTACAACAATTTTTGTTCCAAAGCCAATCTACCTTCTGGTGTCATTAAAAATTTTTCCATTATTTCCTCATCTTTATCTATCAAATGTGAAAGTGCACTTTTTATACCTAATGCCTATTGAAGAACGAGAAGTCGTTCCGGTCCTTCAACGTCAGAGCACTCCATCGAGATCCATGTGCTTTGCAGTAAGTGTTGCGCACACACGACCCATCAGTGTTTTCCCCAAAAGAGGTTCGTTGATTCCCTTACTTTGAAACGGCGTTTGTGGCGTCCATTCCAAATGAGGGTCGAAAATAACTATATCTAAATCTGATCCTACATGCAAACCCTTTGACAACCCAAGAAAACGAGCGGGTTGAAAGCACATCTTCTCCCACAACAGCGATAAATCTTTCACCTGTACATGTGCCACCGACAAAGCGGTTTCCAAGCCCATCGCCCCTGCTGATGCCATACTAAACTCGCAATCTTGTTCAACGCGAGTCAAAGGAATATGGTGAGCGAACACAAGGTCTACTTGACCTGATTGTACCAAATCCCTCAAACCTTCTGGATCGGAACGCAATGGTGGATAAATATGCAAACTAGGATTGTACAAATCATCTTCTATATCCTGATCCGACAAGTACAATGACCGTGCAGAAATACCAATACGTACTGTCGAATCGATTACTTTACTGTATGCAAGACTATCTTTTGACCCAATTGGCAATGCGCAACAACGAGCACCGGTGTCTCGTTCTAAAGACACAATCTTTGCCAAACTCATCTCTTCGCTGGCAAAGGGAATACCCGGTAGTCCAATTCGAGTGGATACCTCGCCTTCATGCATCACACCTTCGGTATCTAAATCGGGGTCACTGGGAGTGAGAAACACTGGCAAATCCAGTCGTTCAGCATATTGTAAGGACTTTCGCAAAACGACACTAGAGGCAATTGGAGAGAGACCATCGCAAAACCCAATGACACCCGCCCGTTTCATCAATCCCATCTCCGCCAAATCAACACCCCTCAACCCTACCGTCAAAGACCCCAATGCGTGATAGCGGATCGGGTACTGTGCAGAACGAGCCAAGAGATCGGTCACCACTGCTGGGGTATCGACACATGGCTCCCCCCATGGACCCAAAACGATATCGGTATACCCTCCAGCCAAAGCGGCTTGGGTCAAAGAATCAAAAGTCTCTCGATGCTGAACCCCCAATTCTCCGCAAAAAGTACATACATCCACCAATCCAGGAGCGATCCACTTCCCTGTGCAATCGATCACATTGACATTCGAAGGTAGCATTTGAGATTCACCCATCTGTATGGCTTCAATTTTCCCATCACGAATCCACAGGTCCCCAATACCACTGATCTTGGTCTCGGAGCAATGAAGCCACCCTCCGCGTAAAACAATTCGCATACCCTGATTGCTCCCTATCACTGATTTACCCTCTTTGTTGTCCTGCGAGTGCCAAATGTAACAGCGCCATACGAATGGCAATACCATTGGTGACTTGCTCCATCACAACTGAACGAGGGTCGTCCAAAACATCAGGCATCATCTCTACACCGTGATTGATAGGGCCTGGATGCATAATGAGACAATGCTGTTGACAACGAGAAAGACGTTCTATGTTGAGACCATACAACGAAGCATACTCTTCAACAGATGGCAACATTGCCCTTCCCAACCGTTCTCGCTGCACTCGAAGCATCATCAAGGCATCTACTGAATCTAGAATATCCTCAATCGAATCGACAACCTGCACACCCAGACTGGCATACCGTTTGGGACACATCGTTCCGGGCCCCGTGATCGAAACCTTCGCCCCCATGGTCTGCAAACCAAAAATATTGGACCGTGCCACCCGAGAATGTTGAATATCACCAACAATTGCGATGTGCTTTCCAGTCAAATCACCCAAGTGATCGCGCATGGTCAACAAATCAAGTAACCCCTGTGAAGGATGTTCATTGATCCCATCACCAGCATTGATCACCGACCATGAAAAGTGATCGGCCAACAAATGTGGCGCCCCAGTTTGAGAATGTCTTAACACCATCGCATCTGGTGACATCGCACTGAGATTCTTTGCCGTATCCAATAAAGTTTCCCCTTTCTTAGAAGAGGAGGTGGAAGCCGA
>CAKZLX010000168.1 GCA_937127265.1 uncultured Pseudomonadota bacterium | reverse complement strand
AAACGGATTCAAATCCCCGTCTCCAAACTGTTGATGCCACTCTCTTTCGCCTCCATACTTGGTGGTATGTGTACGTTGATTGGTACCTCTACCAACTTGGTGGTCGCTGGGCTGGTTGAGGACTTAAAATACGAACATGCGACATTACAAAGCATCCAAATGTTTGACATCACCCCCATTGCAATCATGGTGGTATTTTTTGGCAGTATCGCTCTTTGTTTGCTGTCTCCCCTACTTTTGACCAATCGAAAACCACCGATTTCCCAAAGTGATGATCCCAAAGAGTACACCATGGAACTTCTGGTGTCTCAAGGCTCACCGATTCATATGACTTCAATCGAGGAAGCCGGATTGCGACATCTACCGGGTGCGTTTTTGATGGAAGTCATCCGTGATGATCAAGTGTTGTCGGCTGTAGGAGCCAACACCAAACTGTTTAGTGGTGACCGACTGATCTTTGTGGGCGATGTCGAGGCAATGGTGGATTTACAACGTTTTCCAGGTCTATCGGCAGCACCCAACCAAATCTACAAATTAAATGGTCCACGGTTACGTCGGGAAATCATTGAAGCGGTAGTATCCAAGCGCAATCCCTATGTCGGTCGTACCATCCGTGAAACAGGTTTTCGCACCCACTACCAAGCGGTCATCATTGCCGTTGCCCGTTCAGGACAACGAGTCCAAGGTCGTATTGGAGATATCGTCTTAGAACCTGGTGACACATTACTTTTGGAAGCACCCAATGACTTTCTGAAAGCCCAACGCAATCGCAATGACTTTATCTTGGCTTCCAGTATCCAAGGCGCCAAACCACCCCGATTCGAAAAATCAAACACCGCAGGATTGATTTTGATTGGTTTGGTCACACTAATTACGTTTCAACTTCTTCCACCGGTCACAGCAACATTTTGGGCGGCAGGTGCGATGATTTTGACCCGTTGTTGTACCCTCATGGAAGCCCGCAATGCTTTGGACTTATCGGTGTTGGTCACCATTGCTTCGGCCTTTGGATTGGGTGTCACGGTTTCCCATACTGGTGTCGATTTGTGGATTGCCAACGCTATTTTTGCACTGGGTATTGATCAACCATTTTGGGGACTCTTTGCCATTTATCTTCTCACCTTTATCCTGACCGAACTGATCACCAACGCTGCTGCGGCTGTTTTAACTGTACCGATTGGCATCACCCTTGCCGAACAAATTGGGATCAGTCCAATGCCCTTTGTATTTGCTATTATGATTGCTGCCTCCAGTTCATTTTTGACTCCCATCGGATATCAAACCAACCTGATGGTGCTCAATGCTGGGGGGTATCATCCTTTGGACTATACCAAACTGGGTTTTCCGCTCACTTTGATTGTGGCAGTCGTATCACTGTTCACAATCCCTCTCTTCTATCCATTGGTGTGAATGAATACTCACAACACTCTGTGGGACTGTACAGGGATGGCTTCACGTACCTGCTTAACCATCTCACTATCAATCGTGGCATATATCACGGTAGGCTCTGTTCCCGCGTCAGCAATGACCCGCCCCCATGGATCAATAATCAAAGAATGACCAAAACTCTGGCGTTGCTTCGCCTGATCGTGGACTCCTGTTTGGGCTGGGGCAATCACCCAACTTTGTGTTTCAATCGCTCTGGCTTTTAGGAGAGTATGCCAATGGGCTTCGCCTGTCAGTTTTGTAAATGCCGAAGGAACCATCATCATGGTAGCCCCTTGCTCTTGTAACTGACGATAGAGTTCTGGGAAACGCAAGTCGTAACAAATCGATAATCCCACAGATCCAAAGTCAGTATCCACCACAACAGGTGTATCTCCTGCTATCACCCTATCCGACTCGGCAATCCTCATGCCATTGGGAATGTCGACATCAAACAAATGTATCTTTCGATAAGAGGCAATCCGTTCACCATTGGCGGCAAACACCACACTGGTATTGTAACAACGTTGTCGGTTGAAGTCTCCATTGTCTAATACATCCAATTCTGCCATGGATCCAAGAAACAAATAGACTTGATGCTCTTTGGCAAATCCTGCACATCGAGCCATCAATGGTCCATCTAAGCGTTCCGCCAAAGCAATCTTATGGAACTGACTACCCAAATAGAAAGTGTTCTCCGGCGTACACAAAACAGTTGCACCTTCTGATACCGCGACTGTAGCCAATCGTTCAAAAACAGACCAGTTGTATCCTACGTCTTCGGTAGAACACATCTGCAATACCGCAATTTTAGAAGGCATCGATCAAATCTTCAATGGTTCTTTAGGTAACAAGATGGGTTTCTTCACATTGGGATTGAGTAAACGTTCTTGTTGTTCTGTCTGCCAAACTTGCAAGGCATCCAAATTGGACACTGGCAGTTCAGTAAGAATGTACTGAACATCCTCAGTCCCCTTGCATCGTTTGGCCAAATCCATTTCCCACTGTACAGACACCACATCTTCTATCTTTTCAGAAAGTTGATCTGCCCAATTGATTCCGGGCTCTACAATGCTCGAGGTGTAGATTCGCTGTTTTTCTTTGCCATTTTTACAAGTGGTGTTTTCCACGACCACCAATCCCCACATGTAGTGACCATCGGGTTGTTGGTGAGATTTGTACATGTAGCCCGCTAAGTCATCTGCCTCTGCTTCTGCCTCAAAGGCGGTTAACATCATTCGAGCACGTAATATGGCTTCTGGTGCTAAACGTTCCTTGTTTCCATAGACGGAGTCAATACCTGCCACAGTTACATCGCGAACCAACTTTTTATCATCGGCATGATTGGTATTGCTAGCGGTGACGGCTTCGTGAATCGAAGATACCAGATTGAGTTGTACCTCACCATCTTCACTACTATCGAGTACCTTTTGTAACTCTGGAATAGCATTACCTTCGAGATTTCTGGCAATTGCGGACATCACTGAAAAGTATTGTGAACGACCTTGATCTACCCCCAAAGCAAATTGAGACAATAGTAACTCTTGCAACGGAGAGACACGACATTCAGTAATGTATTCATGAAACCGAGATTTCCAGAACTGATCGGTTCCATTGTTGGCAACCGATACAAAGAGGTCTTGAATGACTTGCTCTTTTTGACAACGATTACCCAACTCTCGAAGCAACCCTTTTTGCTCGCTTGGCTCCAAGGTTTCATACCACTTCATTACATCTTGATGCCCACCAACCAAGACAGCATCTCCGGCTGCACGATATCCTTTGGCGTTTGGAAAGAAGGTGGGGACCGTGGTGGCGACAAACTTGAGGGCGACATCAGTGTCACAGAGCGATAACTGATGAAAGGCTTCAGCAGCATCATCTCCCCGCTTTTGTACAATCTGCACCGATGCTTGTTCAACAGCCTCTGGACTGCAGGCTTCCTCTGCACTTACATTGGATATACTGGCCAATAACCACATCATAATCATCTCCTGAAGACACCTGCGTGGGGTCAATCAGATGCAGATCGTAGTGCGACGTGATATAGTCACGGCGTACTTCGTTTGGTTCAACCAAACTGACATTTTCAATTCCTTGGGCGCGCAGCGACAGCGCGGCCCCCATTCCAATCGCACCACCGCCGAATACCAATGCGCGCGTGGCATCTGATCCCGCGGGGTGTGCCTTGGCAACGCGTGCTGCATGCCAACCACAGGCAATCGGTTCGGCCAATGCCGCCTGATCAAAGGTCAGGCTGTCGTCAATGATCACCAAATTACGTTCTGGAATGGCGATTTTTTGGGCGAACCCGCCCTCTCTGGGTTGCATCGAAATGATTTGGCGGTTGGGGCATAGGTTATCCTGTGCCGATGTGCAGTATCGACATGTTCCGCACGTCACCAAGGGGTTGACCGTAACGCGTGCACTATGATGTGCGCCCCCTTCGACAACGCCTGCAACTTCATGGCCCAAGATGATGGGCGCAGGGCGGCGATCATCGTGCCCCAAATATGCGTGCATATCTGATCCACAAATCCCGACGCTTTCGACGCGAACGACGCATTCTCCTGAACCAGGGTTTGGATCGGCAACATCGCGCATTTCCAATGTTTCGATGCCTATGTAAACCAATGCCTTCATTTTGCAGTAAACCCTCCGTCTACCATCAATGTTTGTCCCGTGACGTAGCCTGAGGCCTCTGAACATAGGAAAAGAATGGGGCCATCCATATCCTCTGGGCATCCATTGCGCCCAATACATGTTTGGGCCGCATTGCGGGCCGCGCGGGCATCATCGTTGAATACAGCTGCAGTCAATTCAGTCGGGAAAAACCCTGGGCCGATCGCATTCGCCGTAATACCCTGCCCTGACCATGCTTCGGCCATGGCGCGTGTCATCTGTGTCACGGCACCTTTGGTTGCGCCATAGGCGATCCCCCCTGGAAAGGCGCGAAACGATTGAAGGGACGCAAAATTCAAAATCCGCCCCCACGCACGTTCCTGCATCGCAGGGACAAGTTTCTGAGCAAGGAAGAAAGGCGCTGACAAATTAATTGCCAGTGTCGCATCCCACCCTTGATCCGTGACATCATCTGCCGCCTCACGGGTGTTCAATCCAGCAGCGTTGATCAAAATGTCGGGTGGGCCAAAGGCATCAGAAATCCGCGCGACTGTTGCGTCCAATGTGTCACGATCAGCCACATCAGCGTCAACGCCAATGCATGCATCGCCAATTTCCACACACAGTCCATCCAATGCATCCCGACGACGGGCAACGCCAACAACCTTGGCGCCCGCGCGTGCCAGCGTAAGTGCTGCGCGCCTCCCCAAACCAGAGGAAGCTCCAGTCACACAAGCAACGCGCCCAGTCAGGTCAAAAAGGGATGCAGGATGATCCATGCTAGATATCTTCCGCCGCAGTCAGATCAAAGTTTTCGTTTGGAAAATACTTGCGTAGACGAATGTCGGCGGTTCGCGCATGTCCTTCCATGCCTTCCAAACGAGAAATACGTGCAGTTGCTTCGGCAACAGGTTTTGATCCTTCGCGTGTTGCACGCTGCCAGGTGACGATTTTCATATACTTATGAACACTTAGCCCGCCTGTGTAGCTTGCCGCACCTGAAGTTGGCAAAACGTGGTTCGTGCCAGAAGCTTTGTCGCCAAAGGCCACCGTTGTTTCTTCACCTAGGAACAGCGAACC
>CAKZLX010000167.1 GCA_937127265.1 uncultured Pseudomonadota bacterium | reverse complement strand
AATGTTAACCGTTGACTCACTAGATCTTGGATAGCCAACTCCATTGAACGCTGTAACAGTTTGACCGTTGATTGCTCCAAGCGTTCTTGTACGCTCAGCCAGTCCACATCAATACGCAGGTCAAACGGTTGTGTTGCCAATTCCAACAACACCTCTCCAAACAAGGCGCTTTGCAATGGACCTTGGGTAAAACGATCCAAGGCAACATGTTGCATCACCCGAAAAGATGTGTCTGCAGAAAACACAGGCTCAGCAATATAGACCAAGCCGGGTTTACCCCTGTCATCATTCTCAGCTGAACCAAACAACGCATTTATGGCCAACTCTGCAGAATCTAGGTCTTCAAAACGATCTGGCTGTGTATAGTCATACACACCATGTTCTTGGACTGTATCGTTAGCACTGGTTTGGGAACATCCAGCAAGTAACCGTGCGTAGAACAATACACGATGACGCAAGGTGCCTTTGATCGATGTTGCCGGTATATAAAACCTTGGAGGGGTTACCTCACCCACTTGTTTATTGACACCTTGATCTTGCCAGCGAATGGCGATATCGTAGACTGGAAACATATCGGCATGTTCCAAACGGTCACGCAAGGTAAAATCAAAACCATACGGAAAAACAGCATCAATATGGGCTCCACCACCCGGTAAGAGATAATCTTTGGCTTGAAGTTGCACAGAATAGGTGGCTTCATTGCGAAGATCGCTATTGACTTCTTGTTCCCAATTGGGCTGCGCAAAATCAAAGGAAGCCGATACATCAAACGAATACTGGGTAAAACGAGAGAAACTCTCCGAATCATCTAAATTAAAAGATTCGTATTGCACCTGTGTGACTTCAAAAGCACCAAAACCGCGACGACTTTTGCCTCCAAAGAATACATCTGGTCGTTGCAACTGGGCAACAAGATCACTCATCTTGACCCCAGTCTGATTTTTTGCGGTATCCAACATCAGTGCGAAGGTAAAACGCGCTCCACGTGGTACCAAGGTTTCATCGAATTTACCGGTATGAGCAGCAGTACCCGTATCCGGATCAATCCGTACATGATCACGAAAGATGCCTCGCTTGATGGTTTGCAACACGGGGTCCGTAGCAGTGATATCCTCAGTAAAAACAGCATGAGATACCGGTCGATTGTTGGAATCATGCAAGTGTGCCCAACTGACGGTTAACAGAGAGCGTCTGCCTTCACTATGGGTAATACCAGCGCCTCCGAACAGTTCCTTTTCAAACTGCTTCCGGTACGTTTTGGACAAGGATGCATCATGGTTCCAGCTCTTCACCATTGCATGACGCAATACTCCAGCAATCGATGTTCCTGGAATCGTTGGCAACCCATTTGGATCTTGAATACAAATAGCATCACTAAAGTCAGATCCAGTTCCACTTCCCACAATCATCGGAGAGGTAAAAGTGATAGTAACGTGGGCAATGTCAAACTGATTGGAAATCATGATTGTGCCTCCTTTTTCTTGGATTGCATCATTTTGGCAAACTGATATACCACGTCCGTCAAAGGCAGGTGGCCCTCAGATTTGAGTGTGAACATCAAGCGAGACAAGCATACGGCAATCGAATCCGAATGGATGCTCGTGGAAAACCCCCAATGTTTACGCGTTTTTCGTTGCCCACTGAAAAAGTGCCCCGTATCTTCTTGGGGTTCAAAGTCCCCCCCCTCAAAGGACGAAAAGCCGGTCAATTGTTCCAGCAAAGCCTCGTCTGTAGCAACATTTCGAGAATATGATCTCAACTGCCCCCACTGTGATGACGTAATACGTCGCATACCATTTTCACCGAAGGTGTGAACAAGAGCCGCTTTCCATTCTTCGGCTTTCGCTAAGATATTGAGATGGCGATCAGCTTCGGCATAATGTCGTTCCAAAAATGCGAATCTTTCTGGTAAAGGAATTACCTGGGCATTGGAAGGACTTTCTGCGACAGGCTTTCGGTTAAATGGCTTTGAGTGTTGTAAAAATCCAGGATCGATCCACACACTCCCCAAGCCTTCATGACAAAAGAGTCCCAGACCATTCTCGATTTTCTTCCGCAACTCCTCACGATCTTGCAACTCTTCAAACGCCAACGTCACCACAGAACCACGAACAAAAACCTGACGTTCCATGTCTGGACGACATCGGAATCCATGAAACGGTGAGTAGGTACGCGTGCGCAGAAATGTTCGGTCAAACAAACAGCGCTTTGCCCCAAAATATTGTACGATATCTTCGACCGATAGACTCGGCGCACCAACATCATTGATCATAGCAACATCTGAAGCAAAATAGAGAGACACCACCTTGGTTGTGCCTGTTTGCATAGTCACAGGTTGTTTTGGAATATCCACAAGTTCCACTTTGACTCGACCATACTCAGCCGTTTTTGAGCGACCAATTCGAATTTCTTGCCCCAACGCTTGAATGATAGGCTGACGGTACTGTTCATCATCAATGTCAATTCGACACAGAAACCGAGTTCCTTTTTCTATGGCATCGTATCCAAACAAGAAACCATCTCGGGCGCGTCCTTCTTTCAAGGCAACTCGCATGGAACTACGACTGGAGACTTGTACTCCCTCTCCCTTTTCGGTCCAATTGCCAGAACGCAATTGCTTAAACTGCAGTTCGGTGGGTTTTATATCTGCCGTAGACCAATTCTGTACCGTATGCAGTAAGCCCTTGCGATCAGCATATCGACGACCTTTTTGGCAGTGAAAAGAGAGTGGCATCGCGAATGTTGTCGATAATCGACCATCTTTTTGATGGAGAGGAACCGCATCCATAAAGCGAACCGAACCACCATGAAACACATCGAACCTTTGTGCATCATTATCGAGTTGCATATATAAGCGACTGGCGACGCAACCAAGAACCTGTCGACCGGGAATATAATCCAAAGATGGTGAGGTCTCAGTACTTTTACTGGTCGCGGTGATAATCGTATCGTCTTTTAAGGTCAGTATTGCGTATACACTTGCCATGACTTACACCTCCTGCATAGTTTGAATACTTAAACGTCCTAAGCCACGGGTACGCGAAGCACCAGCCAAACGGATTAAAGGATAGGTTTCCTTAATACGCTCAAATGCCTGCTGGGCTGCCGCTGTATCCTGACCGTGGAATTGCAATTCCATAAACAACGGAATCGGTTTGGTCAATTGAACCATACGCAAAGCACCACTTGTCACAGTTCCATCTTCTTCTAGCGCGATATTGGCAACATCCTGATAGAACAAGTCGAGGTATTTCTTGCTCTGTTGATTGTTGGCCCATTGAGATATCGTTGGGTACTCTGAGGGAGGTGCTACCCTTGCATCCGAAAAGCGTAAAGCTCCTTTGGCATTTTGAAATCGCATCGTCACTCTACCACTGGTAGCCGACTGAGAGTCGTCTTGCACCTCTGGCCCAAACAACTGAAT
>CAKZLX010000166.1 GCA_937127265.1 uncultured Pseudomonadota bacterium | reverse complement strand
TGATTACCCTTCCTTTTTGGTCAGATCAGTGACTGCATCTTTGGCATCTTCGGCCATCTTTCGTAAATCAAAGGTGTACCCCACTGACAAGGTGATGTTTTGTTTGAGGTAGAGTGCCTGTTTATCAATGGTCTTGGCGCGTTGTTGCAACAAGAAGTCATCGCGCAATTGGACACGTAAAGTAGATCCGTTCGCCAAGAAAATACGAGAACCAATCCCCACTGTTGCTGTTGGAGCAAAAGAAAGGTCTTTGTCTGGTAAAAATGATTGTTCAACGGTGAGGCCACCACCGCCGATGCCATACACATCGTAATGAAAGATGTTTTGACCATTCATCGCCATTTTGGCATAGATGGGTGCCCATTGAACATCTCCGATCACTGAGGTGAGGTACCGATACACATCTGGCTCAATCCCATAAGCGGGTCCTTCGAGTTGCTTGTAGTTGGCATTTTTAAACCCATACCCCGCCCCAATGGCTACTTCCCAAGCCATGGTGTCCGAAAAATAATTGGCATAGGAAACGTCTAGTTTTGGGGTGATCGAGAAAGCATCAAATGGCATAATACCACCATGTACAGCCACCTCGCGGAGATTTTTCTTGTCATACAACTGCTTTTGGACAACTTTGAAGTCTTTGTTTTGTAGTGCACCAACGTCGATGGTCTCTTGGGCTTCTGCCGTGGGTACCCACAAAAGAGACAGGCAAAGTGGAAAGATGATTGTTTTCATACTGGACTCCTGGTCACTGTACTGCAAGGTCTGTAAAAGGTGGTTATTCGTAAGGTGGGTTATTCGACTGTGAATGGTAACTCGCGTGGTTTCCCTGACAGTGGACGGTAATAGATGCGAACATCCGAACTGTAATCAGGAATACAACATCCTTCTTCGAGTTTCTTGGGGTTCAAGATTGGGTTACCCCAGAAACTAACAGCATTGTCGGCCGATTCATATGACCAACCCTCTCCATATTCCAAGGGGATACCAGCGGGTGTTTCATCTAAAATCGGAGCGGTTTCAATGATCTCACCATCGACATAGACTTGAATGGTGGTGACATCCGGAATGGTCGCCAATTGAAAACTGGTATCAAGGTTGTTCAATAAATCTCCCAGTTTAGCCAAATGCACCGAGAAGTCTGCCAGTTCACATCCCTCGCCAACATCTTCTTCCAAGTAGCGATAGAATCCTTTGGATTGTGTAGAGATATCGAGTAACCGTTTGGCTGCCCAGTCAGTGGAGCCACCATTGTTGCAGGGTAATGAATATCCCAAACCGTCATCATCTGGAACCAGATTGGGTCCCAAGGTAACCACTTTGATATTGCGTTCAAATTGATCAAAGGCTTCGATATAGGGTTCAATATCAGCTGAACCATTTGGAATTCGTCGTGAGGTGTCCCCCTCATCTCCCAAGATGACGATCACCACAGTGGAGCCATCGCGTAGGAAACCGTCGTTGCGCATGTCATCGGTGTCGGCGAATACGGTAGGTGTTCCAGCATCAATCTCATAACAGGCATCTGGTGGGTTTTCTTCGGCTCGACACAGTGCCATCAGTGCGGCTTCCAAAGGTTCTTCTTGACCAGAACCAGAAGGGTTTTGCCAACCGTTGGTACCACAGAGGCAGTCTAAGTATTGTACCGAGATAAACTCAGGATCTGCAATGTCGTCTGGGTTGCACTCATAGGTTGGGTCTTGGTTTTCAGGTGCCGAGATGTCTGCGGGCCAATAGGTGGCGTCACACAACAGGTTTCTTTGGAAAGCCTCTTCAATATCGGGGTTGTCACGACCGAGGATGGTTGGACTCCCAATTAATAAGCCGGCTTCACCTGGCTCCAAAGCATCCGAGGCACCCGCGCCAGTATAGTCAACGGTGGTGGTGGTGATCGCCAACTGGTAATCAATAAAGTTGCCACGTTCAGTCACGTAAGCCACGAAGTCATCGACGGCATCGTTGAGACCTTGTACACCAGCGCCAGAACCATTTTGGTTGGCCAGTTTATTGATGAACACGTTAAAGTTTTGTCCCAAGGCGGAGGCTTCTTGTGACATCGAGGCTGAATTGTCAAGTACAAATAAAATATCGGCATCATTGGAAAATGTTGCTTGCTCAAAGCCGGTCACATTGAAGAATTCGTATTGATTGCATGACAATAATAGGGTGAGCAACATTGTTTCTCCCTTGAAAAATGAAGGTTCACAGGCTCAGTTGCGTGTACAGTTTGTTCTAGTGTATTCCACTCAATTCTTTGTGACAAATTGAACCACAAGGGAATGGATTGGATTTTGCGTTCATCTTACAATTGTCGACCCGTTTCAGGGATAAAACTGCTATAGTTCCTACAAGGGTTTGGAGATATGCATGACCATCAACCAACGTCAACATCAACGTCGCGACATCCAGTTACAAGTGTTGTACAAAAGTATCGGTAGTTTCCTTAATGACTACACCGCCAACATTAGTATCGGTGGTTGCTTTTTGAATACCGAGCAACCCTTTGCTATGGGTGAGCAGATTGAACTGGTGCTGGTACTGCCATCAGGACAAAATATTCAGGCAACAGCCATCGTCCGTTGGGTCTCCCAAGGGAAAAATGCACAGTATACTGGTGTTGGGGTCCAATTTACAGTCCTGTCTGAAGACGACCAAAGATTGATTGAACAGTTGGTCGCCGGTCAGTCGGAACAGTAGATGCTTTTATTATGACTTCAGTTTTGCCATATTTTTGTTGAGACTGGTAAATGCCTTAGTAGCGTCCGGTGGAATCCGAGAGTTCTGGTGTTGGTGGTATTTCAACAAACCACTCCACAGATGGCGTAATTCATCCCGTAGTGTCAAGAAGTCTTCGGTGTCCAAGTAGTGCAACAATTCTCGAATGGCTTCTGGGTAATTGGCATCATCATAATTTTCAATGACACCGATAATGTCGTTTCGAATGGCTTCATATAAAGGATTGGGTTCAGGGACACTTGGTTGGACAGTATCCGTTTTGGACTCGGCATCGTCATAAGTCCATTCTTCGCTCATTGCTGTGTCGGTATCCAATGGTGTGTCCAAATTTATATCGGTGTCCTCAGGATTTGGCACATCAGAGTTGGCTAATGTCAAATCGTCTCCTGTGGTATCGGAGGTGAGTTCGACTTGTGTTGTCCGTTCGCTGATGTCTATCTCGGTATGTTCAGGAGTTAGCGTATTCACTTCTTCAGTGGTGATTTGTTCGTTATCTGTGTGTTGCTCACCTACCGTATTTCTTTCATCAGATTCGGTAGTTACAACTTCAGTCGTCCGTGCGATCAAGGGCATAGCGATACGTGCAGGTGTGGCCTCAGGTTCGAGAGTCTCACGCTCTGTGTTGAGGTTTTCGTGCTCATCGTGGTAATCGAGTTTGGTTTCTTCCGAGATACTAGGTTCATTTGGTGTGTTGACTGTGTTGAGATTTACATGCAGTGCAGGTGTGGCTTCTGACGTCGGGGTTTCCTCTGAGGATTCTTCAGTAGATTCAGAAGAGTCTTCCTCTGTCGATGTCACTTTGGTTGGACGGTGCTCCAATCGGTTATCGTCTTGTCGATGCAATCCTTTGCTGGCCAAGAATGCGTCGATGTTCGGTACCAAATCGGCAAAGTCAGATAGTTCCAAGCAGCCTTTGATCCGGTGCGTACCATTTTGAATTGGCGCTTCTAAAACCAATACTTTTCCCACAACATTACCAACTGTGGAAAAGGTATCACACATGATGACATCGGCATGGATGCTGTTGTCGGTGAGTTGGATGTTTTCGGTGACCTGTATGGTTGATGTTTTCAGGTTTCCGTTACTGCTGAGGTTCAGGCACTGTACATGGTTGACCATCAAACTGTTGTCAACATGTACCGAGGCGTTGGGGGCGTGTAAGGTGTTGGTCTCCAAGGACCCAAAATGTGCTTCTGAGCCCGTGTGTGTAAATTCTTGGCAGACAACATCGCCATCGATACGGAGCTTTCCATCCACGGAGAGACTTGCACTGCTGAGGTTTTCAGCAATATGTGCATCACCTTCAACGCTGATTTCATCACATTCAACCGAACC
>CAKZLX010000165.1 GCA_937127265.1 uncultured Pseudomonadota bacterium | reverse complement strand
CTATTGTGATTGGAATGGTGGTGCCCGATGGGGTGTTCGCTACAATGCCTCTCACAGTGGCACTGGAAACCATCAAGGTATTGGCTGGGGCAATTACACTACGATTGGATATGCACCACAAAACATCTCCCAAATTATGTGGGTACACTAAAAAGCAAAACCCCCGCATCGATCATTAAATCAAGCACGAGGGTCTTTCTCGGAAAGAGTACAAGTTGATTATGGACGTTCAATCGTGAGCGCACCCATATCTACATTTTGCATTTCTTGGGTTTGACCACCAGGCCAAGTCACCACCAAGCGATCCACTGAGGTGGCATTCCCCAAACCGAAGTAGGCGGTGGGTTCACCTTGTACAGCACCCGATACCGAACGAATCTCACGAGAAATCACACTATCACCAACATAGGCTGTGACACGGGCACCCAATCCATCGGTATTACCTTGTTCAGAGTGCAACTTGACGGTGAGGGTATTGGCTGACAATTGATTTTTGAGGGCAATTACCGGTTGGAAACTTTGCTCCAATGCTGGATCGGTGTTTCGCATCACCATATCTTGCAGACCATCACCATCAACGTCCACTGGAGCAATGATATATCCATCTTCAATACGGTCAACACCTTCCAAGTAAGCCACTTCAGTAAAGGTACCATCGCCATTGTTACGGAACAAGGCGTTTCGTTGGTGTCCTGCAAAACTAAATGTGAGTGGAGCCTCACCATGCGCACGATGATTACGAAGCAAGGTCAATACAGGATTGGCACCACCTTCTTCTGATTTAGAGAAGATTGCCCCACCATGAATGTCATTCCCCAAATCAAACTCCACGTTGCCTTCCTGACCACCCAAGATAGATGTTCCATAGAGCAACAGTTCTGCACGCATAAACAAAGAGTCCAAACGGGTATCACCACTAGACCACAAACCGTTTGGCAAGTAATAATCCAAGAGACCATCGTGGTTGTAATCGAGCCATTCACCAGCACCTGCTGCTTCACCAGCCCAATTGAGGTTGGCCGTTGAGGTGACATCGGTAAAAGAGCCATCGCCGTTGTTCATAAACAGTTGGACATCAACGTAGTCTTCACGGATACGTTTCATCAACTGACCAACATTGCTATCGTCATCTACTAAGCCTTCCATGGAATAGCCCATGCGCTGACCGGCAGTCATGGCTACGTGTGACGACATGATATCCAAATGTCCATCATTGTTGAAATCACCAGTGCTTACACCCATACTCAAACCAGCGTGACTCAAACCAGAATCGGTACCCAATGGTTCAAAGTTTCCAGTACCAGCGTTGCGGAATACAGGATTGATGCGACCACTGTCATCAACAACCAAAAGGTCAATCCAACCGTCACCATCCAAATCTGTACTGGCGGCGGCATGTGAGTAAGTTTCATTGTCAGAAACCACAGCATTGTCATCACTAGCCTCTTCAAAGTTCCAATCGCCTTTGTTGAACCAGATACCTTGACTGGCTTGCCAATCTGGACGTTCTTGATCGCTAATACCAGAGGTAAAGTCACGAACACCAGGAAAACCAATGTAAATGTCGATCCAACCATCGTTGTTGTAGTCACCGAGTGACAAAGGCATTGGAGTGTCATAACTACGACGACGGGGCAACAAATCAGTATGCTTGGTGAAGGTACCATCGCCATCATTTTCGTAAATCACAAAATCACCGCGTGGGTCAGTAGAATCGGTAAAGCGCAACATCACGATGTCACGATCCCCGTCATTGTCCATGTCGACAAAACCAGCACCTTTGATGACTTCCTCAGCATCCAAACCAGCGGCGGCAGTCACATCTTCAAAACCACTACCAGTGTTACGAAGAAGATTGATCGGTCCGTAGTTTCCAACCAACATATCCGTCATACCATCCTGGTCATAATCAGCGACAACCAGTGCATAACCACCACGACGGATGGCCTCTTTGCGATCATCAATGGGTAAAGTTCCAGCCAATCCCCAATCCGTCGTCTTGTCGACATACGCCGGTTGACGATCCAACTCCAATCGCTCCATCGAAGAAGATGCCATCGATTGAATCTTTAAGACTTCACCCTTGGTGGCCGTGACCGTAATGTGACCGCGGTCTTGAATACGATTGCCAGTTGTTTTTTCGGCGCGAAGATCAAACTCCAAGGTAAAGACAACCGTGGTATCTTGATCTTCAACGTGAACCACCCGCAAAGCAAAATCATGCACACTGGAAAATGCAGTCAGGTATTCTTGAACAGAATCCGTACCGGAAGGAAAATTCACACTGCTTTCAGTGATCCCACCCAAAGAACGTTGCTCTGTACTTTGTGCATTTGCCCAATCAATCCCTGACGTTTGCTCGGCAATCAATGCGTTGTAAGCATCAACGTCACCTGATTTCCATGATTCTTGCCAAGTACCAAACAACTGTTCTTCACCTTGTTTAACCAAGGCTTCCAACTGGTTTAACTTTTCAAAATCGCTCGAAGAATCAACTAAGGCTTGCATGTCCTCAGCATACCCTTTGGCCCATTCGCCTTCGGCACTCAGTGGCGCTGTGCTGGTATCCAACTCGGTTTCTGTGTTTTCATCATTTTTGGTATCGGTGGTACAAGCCGTCAACGAAAGAATTAGGCTACCCAAAAGAATTGAAGTGTGTTTCATAGTATGTTCCTCAAAAAACAACAGCAAGGTCTAAACGTAATATACATATAACGTATACTTTACAGTACTTATGAAAAGTTTAGCAGAGAAAATCAGTCTTTTCAAGACTATTATGCGGTTAGAATAGTTGTGATGCAACAGAACAAAATCAGCAACAGCAAAAAATTACTTTTCTCCCTAATTCCAATGATTGGTTTATTGGTATTTGGTGTTGTTTTTGAAATTCTACTACGGGTATCGCCAGCCTCTGATGCATATGCCAAAGTCTTGTTTTTCAATCAATTTAAACTTTCTCGTTGGGAATTTCTATCTGCTCGTCATCACCAACTCAATGTGGAATGGGTACTCAATGTTATCGCCCAAAAAAATGCAGACTACCAAGAGCCTCCAGAACCTGACCGTCCGGCTTTCGATCGGGTACCACGACCTTACCATATTAAAACAAACCAAGATGGTTTTCGCGACAAAAACTTCCCGGCACATTCTCCACCCTCAATTGTCCTACTGGGAGATTCTGTCGGTTTTGGAAAAGGCGTCCAAGCGCAAGAGCGATTTTTCTCCTTACTCAAGCACCAATTTCCGCACCTACCCTTTTACAACTTGTCACTCCAAGGTTGTACTGCCGATTGTATGTCGACTGTGTTTTCACAATATGTCGACCGTCTGAATCCCAAGGTTGTATTGGTTCAAAGCAGTAGTAACGACATCGACCAAACCTTGTGGCGAGAAGGGGTATCGATGGAGGTACCGGATAAGTCGATACCGTTATTGTTTCAATGGCACACCAAATCTTATCTCTCGCAATGGCTTCAACTAGCACTTGGCACATCGGCTACTGAAACCCTCTCTCAACATTCTCTGATCGTTGAGTCTTATTATCAAGATAGTATTCAATCTATCTTTGACGTGGCATCGAAACATGATGTTTCACTGATCAGTGTCAATCTTCCCTTTGCCTATGGATGGAATTACGGTGACCACCTGACACGTTTTTGCAGTCGAAACAACAATTGTACAGATGTTTCGGTTAATTTGGACGTCCACAACAATGAAACAACGAAACATTTCAACACAATTCCAGATGATGAAAGATTTGATATCAGAACCGCTGAAGAGTTAAAACTTTCACTGGAGATGATTCAGCAAGTCTTTCCACAACCCCAATACTTTTTGGACGTAGTGCACCCAACAGCTCGTGGACATTGGGAAATAGCCAAACAAATCGCACCAACCTTGCGAAATACCCTCCAACAAAATCATTAAGTGACTATGTCGAACTGTTAGAATCTGTAGGCCAATCCACGGCGAAGTCTTTCAGAATCTCCAAGGGGACGATTTGTAACATCGCTTGATGGGTCGATTTCAAACGAACCTTTGGTGCTTTGCCGTTTTTATAGGCTTCCAC
>CAKZLX010000164.1 GCA_937127265.1 uncultured Pseudomonadota bacterium | reverse complement strand
TAAGCGAGACGAGTCAGAGAGGTTGGTATTTTTCTGGGGTAAGAGTTTCTGTAGTTGGTATTGATTGGTATTTCCCCACACATTTTGTGGGACGGGTTCGAGTACGAATGTATCATTGTCAATCGAGAGGGTGACTTGGTGAAGGTGATTGTTGTTGTCCTTATCAAATTGTATGCTCACCGCTGATGGAGAAGTGTCACCGAAACTGTGTTTGAACTGTACCTGACTGTGTGTGGCATCTTTCTGTACGGTTTGACCATCGATAATGAAGTCATAACTGAGTATTTTATAGACCAGATGAACGTGGTGGCCTTTGGTAGTACCAACAAAATCGCGCCGAAACTTGAGGGCGTAGACTCCAAAACCACACAGTGAAGCAAACGTCAGAGTGGCCAAAAAGAGTGGAAACATACTTATTGGTTCTCCAAGCAAAAGAGTTCTGAGACACTGTTCGTACCCGAAGCACCACCGAGAACACGTTGACGGGTATCAGAGGTTTGAATGATCAGAGACATCCCCAAGTGCGCAAAGGGTTCTGCTCCCACCCATTCTTGTTGTAAAAGCCATTGTCCATTGTGCTGTTCTAGCCAGCCGACCCATCCCGCTTGCTCTGGAAAGTCTTCGCTAGTACCAGACCCTGCCGTCGGTGCACCAACCAACCAGTCGAGGCGTCCATCGCGATCAATGTCTCCAAGTGCCGAAGAATAGCCAATTGAGGAGAGAGGATGTCTGGTTGCTTCTATTTGTATGCGACTGTTTGTGGGGAGGGTGATCGTCGTATTGGTTTGGGCTGTACGGTTGACGATGACCAATTCTTGACCTCCCCCCAAGAGCCACTGTCGTTCACCGTTTGGAGTGTTGATAAAGGGATGAATACGATTGAATAGACCACCTTGTTCGGAGAGTGTGTAGGTTCCCTTCTTCGTCCAAATCGAGGCGGGGGAGGACCGCAATAACACGGCGATATCCGTTGCGTATCTGGCCATATCCACGCTGGGGTGGTCAAAGGAGACCATCTGATCGTTCTGGTAGAGGGTATTTGTGGTGAGTCGAACGGTTTGTTCCTCGACAAAGGTTAAGCGTCGACCCGTCAATACGTTTGGAGCATATCCAGTGTGCCATTCTTGTTTGGTGGGTGCATACAGCCAGACTTGTTCATCGGAGACAATGTCTTGTCCGAGACGGGGTAGACATTCATCCGTATTCCAGTCGATGGGGGACAATCGATTGTCTTCCAACTGGTACAATGGTGTATGGCAATCATTGGGTGCGGTGATGTAGACATCGTCTTGGTGTAAGTACATCCGAAAACCAAAGTCGGAACCTTCAGGACCTTGCCAATTAACCAGTGCATCTTCACAAGGCTGCCAATTGCTGGGTGTTGGTACATTGTTCTTGCAAGAGAATGATAGGAATACTAAACTAAACATGATATGAGTATACAATAATACCGGCTCGGTGACAACGAAATCACCACCAATCAAAACCGTAGGAGCAAAGATGAGTAATCCGTTTGATATGTTAAATGCAATGGGTGGAATGGGAGGGATTGGCAACATGATCTCTCAATTTCAACAAAGTATGAAAACCATGAAAGAGCAGTTGGCCAATGAACAGTATACGGCTGAAGTGGCTGGAGGAAAAGTGAAAGTCACCGTCAATGGTGCCAATCAAGTGCTCTCGATTGATATTGATGAACGTTTGGCCGGTGATGTAGAGATGACCGGTGATTTGGTCTTGGTGGCCACCAATCAAGCCTTGAGCCAAGCCAAGTCCGATGCCGACCAAAAGTTAGGTGCACTCACCGCAGGATTGCCAATCCCACCGGGAATGATGGGGATGTTGGGATTGTAAAGTATCTGTCAGAGGAATGCCAGATGATACTATTGCTCAGTTTGTGGTCTTGTACAGGGACAGATGCTCCATTGAAGGACACCTCGGTGGATATATCCGAAGAAGTCTCTTGCTTTGATGCCATTCCATCGATTGACATCGGAGAAGGAGAGCGTGCTTTTGAGCCTTTTGTGGATCCATTTGAAGCGATGATGATTCATGGCCCACAAGGAGGGTGGCACATTTTAGCCTCTTTGCAAACGCAGGGAATGAACAACATTGTTGAAGTTCACTACACGATTGAGCATCTGGAATCAGGTGTATTGGTCTCTGACAATACCTACCGTTTGGCAGTGGTTTCTACAGGGACCTGTACAGGATACTACCCTGGTATGTACGGATACTTATCAGTTTCGTCCTTGTATGATGGAGAGTTGGACACCCCGCCAGAATTGCTTGGGGGAGATGCTTTACGCATTGAGATGGAGGTCACCGATTGTACCCAAAATATGGATGCCGAAGGGATCTGTGATCGCGACATCCGATGGGTCAACGCATCGATTGACGTTCAGGCTATTCTAGATCCCGTAGATATAGAAGATACTCAAGATTCGGACACCGGGGAGTCATCAGGGTCCACCGAGTAGTTGTTGCTGGTATCGCTTGCCATCAAGAGAGATTCATGAGGTGCTGGTTCAATGACCGAGGTCAGTTCTGCCCGTTGAATCTGTTTGACATGGAATCGTCTTGGTTCTCCGCGAAGTAGACAGTTGGCTTCCAGAAAAGGGGAATTCCATTTGGTGATTTCTAACTCTCGAGTGGTACGAATCGGTTTACTTGGGTCTTTGGAGATGTAGTCAATCGACAGACGACGATGCTCGCGTTTGGCTTGGACGATCGTTTGGAGAATCGATTTTTTGTACTCACCGTGTTTGTGGTATTTTTTACACAAGTCTTGTAGTTCGTTGGCGGTCAGAGATGTACCTTCACGGGCTTCAATATCTTCGAGCATTGCCCAAAATAGATACATGGTATTTCGTGCATCGGGTAGAGCACGATGGGCATGGGGGGTCATCAAATGAAACCGATGACAAACGATTGAGAGATTGTTGCGGGGAAACCCAAAGAAGCGTCGCGAGATGGCTAAGGTATCCAGCACCTCAGTGTGAGAGAATTTTTCCAAATGATGACGTTCACATTCTGTATCCAAAAAAGTAAAATCAAAACTGGCATTGTGGGCAATTAATACACAATCCTTGATAAAGGCGACCAGTTGTGGATAGATGTCGGGAAAGGTCTGGGCATTGGACACCATGCTGTTTGTAATACCGTGTATGGCTTGGTTGCTCGGCGAGATTCGTTTGGTTGGCTTGATTAAAGTCGACCATTCTTCCAGACTGCCATCGGGGTTTTGTTTGACCAGTGCAATTTCGATCACGTTGTGACCCTTCTCGACTTTGAGACCAGTGGTTTCACAGTCTAAGGCAACGATACTGCGTTTGTGTAAGGGGAGGTCTTGAAGAGATGCTGTTGTTTCTGTATTCATGCCACACTTATTCTTCATTGGGGTTTTGAGGACGGGCTAACCACTCTGGGACACCTGGGGCTTCAAAAGAACCATTACCATTTTGATCAACCCAAATCGGATTGGTGAGAGCAAAGGGAATGATGTCAAAACTACGGGGAATCGGTACCAATGGATCCAAAATCGAGGAGACATCAAAGCTCAATTCCACATCTGAAAAGGCTTCCAGAACCACATCTTGTAACTGAACGGGTGGGATTTCAACCGCGGTGTACATGGGGGCAAGATTGTCATCACCGACAGCAATCACTACATACCATGAATCTTTGGTGGGGGTGAGAGTGATGTCTTCGGAGAAGTTGACAATGCTCTCGTTGGGAACCGAGATTTCAAATTCGTTGATCAAAGTGCCATTTTCATAGAGTTCGACCCGATCCACATTAAACCAAGTTGGACTTTGTACTTCAATGTGGAAAGTGATCTCATTTCCATCCATGCTCAGATCTGAACCTACGCCTTGTTCGGGGTCTCCATTGGCATAGAACTCAATGAACGGACCATAACTGGCAACCACCCGATGTTCTTTGACAGCGTTGGCGATAGCTTGGTCACTGGCAATCATCGGAGAATCTTCATTGAGACGTACAAAATTTCGTGGACATCCAGATTCGGTGGTTGTGGTGCCGTGCGTATCGGAGTTTCCGAGAGCGGTGAAACGATACCCAAGGTTGAGTAAAGTGAACCAGTCATCGACTTGCCCCTCATGCCCGTAGCCCAATAAAAATTCTCCATTGGCCATGGCTTCTTGTTCGACCATGGTTCGTGAATTCATGGCATAACTACTCAATCCTTCGCCGTTGGCAAACCCTGTAAGTTCAGGTTGCGTTGGGGTTCGAATAATTTCAAATCGCTTTCCATTGAGCAACTCTAAGGCGTCAACATCGGTGGAGAAGTTGCTTTGTTCCAGTGCAGGATTGGCTTGGGCGAGCAGATTTCCACTCAATGAGGTCAACAGGTTGTATCCACCCTGATTATCGCCATAGGGATCAAGGTTGTATTGGTCGAAGTATCCCAAGATACCATCCCGAGGGTGACCAATGAACACCACTGGTTCAATGTCAGTGGGACCAATCAGTTCTCGCATTTGGTTGATCATTTCTTGTGGTCGAAGCCCAGTCCAGTCAACAGCCCCACCAGAATCGGACAGGTTGTCTACCCGTACAGGAAATCCCAAGTAGTGACCAACTTCGATGGTGGTGGTTTCCAAGCCGGGTGCGGAGTTGACCCATTCTGTAAGTCCCATTCGTTCAATCGTTGGATCGAAGTCACTGATGAAGTCGTGATCGGTTCCCGTAAAATATTCCACACCTTCGGCAACCATTGTGCTGACCCGCATTTCATAACTGACGCCAGAGTCGTGAGAGGGTCGAGAGTGTACGTGAAAATCAGCCGCCATCCAACCAGAAGTATCGACGGACCGAAACAAATGAAAGTCCAAATCCAGTGTGGTGTTGGCAGATACCGTGAAGGTTTCAGATATATCCAGTTCATATTCAGGACCACGAGAGGCTACCGCATAGTACTCACCATCTGGAAGAACTGCAGAACCACTACCGTAAGGTGCAAAGATGACGGCAGCCGGATTTCCAGAGATGTAACTGTCCCCCAAATCTTCTTTGAGCACATCAGCATCATCAACAGAAAAGATCGAGAGTTTGGCAGGCAGAGGGCGTTCAAAATCGTCCCAAACGTTGAAATAGATGGTGCTGGGCATTGGCGAGCCCAAGACCATGGTGTCTTCAGAGCCATTGGTGACGGTCAGTGGCATGCGTTCGGAGTTGGGGCGTCCTTGTTTGTGAACCAACAATTCGTATTGACCAACCGGCAGGGTTCCACCAAAAGACCCATCTTCTACAGGATCATCGCCAACGTCGGTCAGCCATTGGGAGTAGGGGGCTTCATCACATTCGCCATTGTCGTCACAAGCAAAGACGAAAACAGAGGCATTGGTGATGGCAATACCCGTTTCTTCTTCGCGTACAAAGCCAGAAACCGTACCGTGTTCGACCTCCGATTCGATGATGAAGTGATCCAAAATGGAACCGACATCACCTTCTCCGACAGTAAACCATCTTTCATATTGAATCTGAGAGGGGAAGCATCGCTTGTTGTAGCAAGTATAGCCATCGGGGATAGGTTCGGTGGCGGTATCATCCGCGGAAGGTCGATCGACGGCTTCAAATGCTGCCCCAAAGCCCACTGTTTGTGAGGAGGTGAACAAGGGGATGTACATCGTGCCATTGGGATTGCTGATACCGTAACTGATGTCTGTGCCTGTGCCTGCGATGAAATCGGCGAGAATTGGATTGGTAAAGGTATTGATTTCTGCTTCGTTCAGTTGATGAACATAGCTCTTTTCATCAAAACCAATGCCCGGTGTAAATACATTTAATGAGCCACCTTGTAAATAGAAGTCTCCAAAGGCAACACCTGCATCCAAGGCAATTTGAATTAAGGAAGGGTCAGCATCATCAGTTCTTTCGGGTGCTTCGGTGATAATGGTGGCATTGGACACATCTTCTTGGCAACCAGCATTTTCACCAAATAACGCAGTGGTTCGTAATTTGACGACTGGAGACCCAGTTTCCAAAATGTAGTCGGTGCGAATATCAAAGGGCATTTCAGTACCTTGTTTCCACTGCAAAACACTCCACAAGGCATCGAGCAAAGAAATAAAGGGTTTGGCATCGCCCACCACACAGACCACAGCAGTGCCATCACTTCCATCCGACAATATCTCTACCGAACCGTTATCGGCATCAATTTTGGGAACGTTCATGTTGATGGTGGCAAAGATTTCTGCCAACTGATCGTTTCCATGTCCGTTGGCGTATTCTGGCGAACGTCGTTGAATGTCGGCATCAATCAATCCACCACCGTCCGTATGCGGACCCATCGAGGCTCGTTTTCCAATAATGGCGGCACGGAGGTATTCATTTTCCAAGATGATATCCCCAGGTTGGGCGAGCGCCTTGGGACCTCCGATCGTTTGGCTGCGATCTTCAATGGTGTAAGCAGAGGGAGTCAGCGGTTGGTTTTGACATCCGAAAAGGACAGAAGACAAAATTAATTGGACAATCATTTGATACTCTCAATATAGTATGAACATAAACTGTTGTAACTCAGTGTAACCAATTTTGCAGAGGTCGTACGATGTCGTCAATCATTCTTCCCTTACTTTTCGCTACCAGTGCTCACGCAGAAGATTTTGCGCCAACGCCAGACCCCTATTTACTTGTTCAAACGTATGCCACCGTTTTCGATCAAGATCAAAACACATTGGCCGATCCTGCTGGCTATGGCGATCCTGAAGATGATGTTGGCTTTAAAATTCGTCGGGCTCGTGCTGGGTTTACTGGGCAATCAGATGTGGTGAAATATTCGATTATCGTGGGAATGTCCACACCCTATGATGGCCTGATCGCTCATCCCGACCAAGATATTCAAATCGTGGATGCCAATGTTGGCGTTCGTCCGATTATTGGTGTTCCGTTGTGGGTGACCGCAGGTGTGCAAAAAATGCCGGTTTCTCGAGAGCAAATCATGTCCTCTACCGATTTACCTTTGGCTACGCGGGCTATCTCCTCGAATTGGATGGTACCCAACCGTGATACCGGTGTGGTTGCGCGTTACAAAGTGGGACAAAACAATGGTAAGGCCTTGATTTATGCAGGGGTATTCAACGGTAACCAGTCGTTGTTTGGTGATGACAATGCTGGCAAAATGTTTGTTGGACGCGTTGATTTTACCGTTGGTGATGCACCAACCTTAAAGACCTATGGTGTGGTTGACGGTGTGACGATTGGTTTGGGTGGAGACATTGTGTATGACCAAGGAATTGCCACCGATGAAATGATTTTGGGTGGAGACTTGATCGTTCGCGCTCAGGGCTTAGCATTACTAGCCGAGGTACGTTCTGGAACGTTGACACCGACCGATACGACATTGGATGTACCATCGGTACTCAGTGAAACCGAACGTTTTGGATACTTTGCACAGTTGGGTTACACCATGAGCAATTATGAA
This sequence comes from uncultured Pseudomonadota bacterium, assembly GCA_937127265.1. Taxonomy (GTDB): domain Bacteria; phylum Myxococcota_A; class UBA796; order UBA796; family UBA796; genus CAJWHX01. The sequence continues at coordinate 807 of CAKZLX010000164.1, read as the reverse complement.
CTGGCGGTTCGATACTCGACCTTTGATGACAACACCGCACTAGACAATGCTGGTGATGCGGGGGCCGTTCGTGCAGGTGTCACTTGGCACAGTCCCGGTGACAACATTCGTTTTGGTGGTGGATATCAAATGCGTATGGAACCTGGCTCCGATAGCATTGCCAATGATTCTGCTGTGTTGTGGATGCAGTTCTTCGATTGATCCGACTTTTTCGATTCTTTTTGGTCTTTCGATTCTTCGAGATCTCCTTCGCCAAAGAGCTTACTTGAAAGTAGCGCGTGTGCATTTTCAACCTCATCAAGCAGTGTCCCGAATGCGCTGACCTCTCCTTGTGTATCGGAGATGGCACGCTCGTACTTCCCAAGAAATACAGAGGCTCGCTCCAGCTCATCTCGAACGTTCAATGCTTCTGGTTTTTTGTCCTCTGCAATAGGGGAGGGGGCATCTGTTGCAAAATTGATGTACATGCGAATGGATTCTTCGATATTCGAAATGATATCGTGGTAGTATTCTATTCGTTTTTTTGGATCCTTGGGCGCAGCCTTGGTGATGCTTTTGGTCTCTGCTCGGAAGGCTTTTGTCTCGCTTCTCTCATCGCTTGAAGCGATTCCATCTGCAGTAAACCCTGCTTTGTACCCGACAAAAGAGGTAAGGGTATTGCCCTTGTATTTTTTTTCCAGTGCTTTTAGTCCTTTTTGTAGCTTTGATTCGGAGCAGTTTTTGCTGGTGACAATCTTGAGCATCAGGTGTTTTTGATCGATGCTTTTATGTAGGAATCCAGCACAGAGTCCTGAGGATTTAGAGAAC
>CAKZLX010000163.1 GCA_937127265.1 uncultured Pseudomonadota bacterium | reverse complement strand
CATTCCCCAAATGAGTGTGGAAGTTTTACTGCAACTCAATCCCTCGGTGATTGTGATTTTTGGGGACAACACGACACCAACAACCGAAATGAAGACTAAAAGTGAAACTTTACGCGCTTTGGAAAGTCTCACTGCGGTTAAGCAAGGTCACATCTGCCTGTTGTCTTTGAACAATGCCTTTGGTACCGGTCCCAGTATCGTTGACAATGTGCAACAGATGAAGCAGCAATTGGATACTTGTCTCCAATGAAGCCATTCTTGTCTGCCAACAACATCTCTTGGAAAGGCATCCTCCACGATTGCAACCTCCAAATCCATCATGGCGATTGTGTGGTCTTGATCGGTAAAAACGGCTCTGGAAAGTCCAGTTTACTGCGGTGTCTTTCCGGATGGAATCGCATCGATCATGGGACGATTGATTTACAAGGTTCCCCTATTGAAAAGATGACACCCGTCGAAAAATCAAGACATTTGGGTCTACTCCCACAACAAATCCACTTGTTTGACAATCTTCCGATCTTAGAATGGCTAGGGAACGCGCGTTTTCGGTTTAATGAATCATGGAAACAGTCAGAACAACATATCCGTTCTCTTTTACAAACCGAAAACCTTGAACATCTTCTACAACGATCATGGAACCAACTTTCGGGTGGTGAAAAACAACGCCTGGCCTTGCTCGGCTTAAAACTACAAGAAACCAGTACTTGGATGCTCGACGAACCGGGTAACCACCTCGATCCAAAGGTGCAGTTAGAAGTATACCGCAACCTTTCAGAAGCCTGGTGCGCTGGAACCACCTTGGTTTTGGTGACCCACAACATCAATCTCCTGTTCCAATGTTTTCCACAAAGCCAATGGGAGACAATCCGTACCGTTGGAATTGACGCTGGTCGAATCCTTTTTGACACCCCTCTCAACCACCCTTCCTTAATCCAACAAATTGGCGATTTATACAATCTCACAGCCACCATGACCACTCTCAATGAGATTCCACAAGTTCTCTTTACTTTGGAGCCATCGTGAACAGTCGTCTGGGGATGCTGGTGCTGCTCTGTCTACTGGTATGGCTAATCAGTCCATTTATCGGTGTCACATCGATAAGCGACCTGAATCCTTTTGTCTTTTGGCAAATCCGTCTGCCTCGATTCCTCAACGGTCTATTGGTTGGGGCAACATTGGCCACCGCTGGTTCCGCTTTTCAATCGCTCTTTCGCAATCCATTGGCCACACCCAGTACCACCGGCACCACGGCTGGAGCCAGTCTGGGGGCTTTATTGGCTATTCTATTCCTACCAACAGTGCTGCCTTGGCAAGGTGGGATGCTGGTTTTGATGGCTTTTGGTGGTGCGATGATGGTATCCATTCCCTTAGCCATTCTTTCTGAACAATCCAACATTCGTACCAGTGACATTTTATTAGCGGGCATTGGATCCACACTGGCCATGGGAGCAATCACCACCGGTTTACAATTCTCTGCAGATATGGCAGAGACTTACAAAGCAGTTCAATGGTCATTGGGAACCCTTTCTAATGTTGGTTATCGGGCGACCCAGATACTCATCATACCGACTTGCATTTCGATTTTCGGTCTATTGTCGCAATATCGCTCTCTCTCTGCTTTGGCTGCTGGTGAAGAAGTGGCTTGGAGTCAAGGGGTTGATATTTACACCCTACGAAGAAACACCCTGCTCTTTGCGGCTTTGGGGGTTGGTACTTGTGTGGCACAATGTGGACCGATTGCCTTTGTGGGTTTAGTGGTTCCGCATATTATTCGCCTCACACTTGGACATGCTGGTCGTTCGGTCTTATTGTGGTCTCCGTTTGTTGGCGGTACCTTTTTGGTACTGTGCGACAGTATCGCTCGCGTTTTGTTGTCTGATGGCGAACTTCCGGTTGGCGTGATCAGTGCAGGTATTGGCGCCCCGATGTTGATTGCCTTAATTTGGTTTAATCGACAACAATCTTAGAACATACAAACAGAACAAGAGGGACCGAAGCCCCCCTTTCTAACTATCGACCCACAATTCTCGAAGTCTTGCAGTCCTTAGAATCTACAAATGGTTATTGACAAGCATCATTAGCCGCACCAGGCGTTCCAAGATCACCTGAAGCCATGGCACTAGAAGCCGCACACCAATTGGCACCCGTATCATTATCGGTAGCCGACATCATATCTGGACTCAAACTCAAGGAGTGTCCTTTGAGGTCTGGATATTCTTCATCGTTATAGGATACTGAATCCAATACACCAGCAGCATTGCTCAATGTAATCGTGTCAGCACCATTACCCAATTCGAAAGATCCACGGTCATAAACGAAGTCAACAGCAACACCACCATTCAAAGTAGTATCATCACTAGCACCAAAAACAACC
>CAKZLX010000162.1 GCA_937127265.1 uncultured Pseudomonadota bacterium | reverse complement strand
CAATCCATCGGCTCTCAAAGCTGTGGTTCACGAGGATGACCGACACTTCCCCTCTATAGTCGGAATCGATAGTGCCCGGAGAGTTGAGCACCGTGATGCCACGTTTTAGGGCTAGCCCAGAGCGAGGCCTAATCACCACCTCGTAGCCAACGGGGATCTCCATCGCCCATCCTAGGCTGAACGCACGGTGCTCGTCAGGCTTCAAGTAGCATTGGTCTACTGTGTACAGGTCGGCGCAAGCAGCCCCTGCAGTCTTGAAAGCAGGAACGATAGCCTCTGGATGAAGGCGCTTCAGTTTAATCGGTGTATCCATCATTGGTCTCCAAGCCATGAGAAGGCTTCTCGCATCAGTTTAAAATGGTCGGCAAACACCGTTTCCAGACAACAATACACAGAATTTTTTACTCATACAAACTCCTTTATGAAATAGAAGATAGCAATTGTTTATTTTAAAACAGTAAATAGAAATGCTTTACAGACCTGCACGCTTCCATAATAACTGTAGTCGTTCCGAAGCCTCTTGTTGCCAAGCCTGTACTTGGGGATGACTGGCGATACGATGGGCCAAATATCCTTTGCCATCAAACTTCCAATCTCCACGGGTCATGATGCGTTGTAGAGCAGGTGTGACATTGGCCATAGCCAAGGCTTGGAGAGGGTCTGTATTTGGCCAAAAGCAAGGGTGGTTGGTGTCCCAAACCAACAGATTCGCCCAGCGTCCTTCTTCGATTATGCCAACAGGTGCTTGTGGGTGTAGGTCAGCCGGATGATTCCATAGTGCTGAGAGCAGAACTGGAGAATCAATGAAGGGAGCCCGCATGTCATAGATGATTTGTCGCTCTTCTTTGACTGCTTTGGCACGTTTAAGCGTTGGATCTTGACGAAACTTTCTTAAACTTTCACCCATGGTGATTCCGTAAGAGTCGCCGGCGGCAAAGAATCGCAATTCTGCTTGGACATTGATGCCATCGTTGCAAGAAGGTGAATCGGTACCCAACAGCACATCAAAACCACGGTTCCGCCAAGCATTGGTGTGAGCAGGAAAGCCAAATTGCATTTGCGCCGCGGGGCAGTGTCCTAAGCGATCAAAATTGGGGTTCAAGAGTTTCAGTTCGTCATCGCCCACATAGAGAGCGTGAACCCACAATTTGTTGATTTCCAAATCAGTGAGACCAAGTTTGGCCATTCTTCCCATTGGAGAGAGAGTATGGTGGGTCCACGACCATTCTACTTCATCAATTGCTTGGGCTAAATGGGAGTGAATCGGCAGATTTTGTTCATCAGCTGTTTGGGCAATCTTACGCCACAGGTCATCAGAGACGGTGTCGGTGGCGTGGGGGCCAAGAACGGGAACGATACCTGCTTTGTGTGCCGAAGTGTTCTCCAAGAGATCAAAGGTTTCCTTCCAAGCCATGTCGGTACGATCCATTCCCGGTCCGTCAAGGTCCTGTAAAGTTGAGGCAACAGCCCCACAGAGTCCGACATCTTGAAGTCCTTCGACCAACATGTCTCCAAAATAATAGTGTTCCCAAACCATTCCAGTTCCGGATAGTAAGGCTTCGACAGCCCCCAAGCGCGTAAAGGCACGAACATCTTGGGGTTCAAGATTGCGTTCCAATTTGAAATAGAGATCCTTGACCACGTTGCCTTCAAGGGACGCCAATCCACCAATTCCTCGAAATGCCAACATACACAAGTGGGTGTGAGCGTTTACAAAAGCTGGTGTGACCAGTGCGTCCCCGAGGTCTTCCACCTCAAATTCTGGTACCTGTTGTTTCCATTGTTCAAACAGCTCCCTATTAGCCGGTGTGATGGTTTCGATAACACCGTTTTGAATGTGCAGAATGGCAGGGCGTATTTCAAAATCAGGAAAGAGAATTCGTTCACTAAAAAGGTGCAAGGGAAGTGTCATGTAGAAACCCGTTCATGTCGCTCAGCAGCATATTGGCGAACCAGCGTACAGCCTTGCCACAGTGGATTGCTGATTAGCCGTCTACGAATACCCAAGTCCAATTCCTTCCAAATATACGAAGGGATTTCGAGAGAGTCATCTTCGGCGGTATGCCACCAGATTTGCAAGTCATCCGCCAATTCATCATAGAGGAAGGCAACCCCAGCAGTTAACACCGTGCCATTCGCGACGCGAACTTGTACGTTGTTCAAAGCTTGAAAAGAGATACCGTAAATGTTTTGGGCTGGGATTGTATTCCAAAATGTGGCGTGACGAAAATCAAGGCGAATGGTGTGATCGACAACCAAGTCGATGTGATAAGGTAATGCTTCTAACAGTTGGTGATGCAAGGCAAAACGTAGTCCGGCATCGAGTGGTGTTAACACCTCACACTGGTCGCCCTGATCGCTCCAATGTGGTTCGGGGTCAGGGCGATTCCAAAAAGGGTGGTCATGCCTCGACGGTAGAGGGTGATTGTTGGGATCCAAATGCCATTCAAGAGTCTCGGTGGGTACCCATCCAACCATAATTTCCGATGTGGCGGTGGCAACGCTGAAATCGCCGTGGGGCAAACCACCGTATGCAGAACGAGAACGACCACTGGTTCTAAATGGCTTGCAGACTTGCTCCAACTCTTTTCCCACATATACCTTCGGTCCACCAAGTAGCCAAGTACGATTGGGGATGAGGTCTGGTAATAGGTTACAAATCACCCGTCCTGTATCGGCTCTGGAAACAGGGGAGTATCTGGATGAGGGATGAAAAGCCCGTGGTTTCCCACCGTCGGGAGGTCGTACGTGACCATCTTCAATTTCATCGTGATAGCAAGATACGCGCAACATTGTCCAAGGTACT
>CAKZLX010000161.1 GCA_937127265.1 uncultured Pseudomonadota bacterium | reverse complement strand
AGACTTCCCAATTGACTTGTTGCTGAAAACGCTCCCGCAGGGTCTTATTTTGGAAAATAGCCGGACAGACATAGAATCCCGGTTCGATGGTGACCACCATGTTGGGTTCCAAATCCAGATCCATTCGCAAATAAGCCGTACCAAACTGTGTGGAACGGGTTCTTCCTTCCGCATAGGCCACGCAATCACCAAAGTTTTCCATATCATGAACATCGAGTCCCAATAAGTGACCGACACCATGAGGAAAGAACATTGCATGTGCCCCTTGCTCGACCAAGTGGGTGGAGTTGCCTTTGAGTAAACCTTCCTCCACTAAAAATTCTGCCAATACCTGACAAGTTGCCATGTGTATGTCGCGATATCGAATACCTGGACGTACCATATTGATCGAAACTTGTTGGGCTTCAAGGACAGCGGTGTAGGCCCGTCGTTGTTGGTCGTTGAAACGTCCAGAGACTGGCCAAGTTCGAGTTACATCAGTGGCATAGCCAAACGGCGATTCGGCACCACCATCCAGTAACAGTAAATCTCCGTCCTGTAATGGATTGCGATAGGCGTGATTGTGAAGAACTTCGCCATCGACAGTGACGATGCTGTGGTAGGCAGTGCTGAGACCAGCACGATGGATCGGATAGTGAAAAGCGGCCGCGACTTCTCGTTCGTGTCCACCGATCCTGGTCGCTTGCATTGCTGAAGTGTGTGCGTTCTTGGTGATCTGTGCGGTCCAACGTAGTTGTTGAAGTTCCTCTGGCGCTAGGATTCGTCGTTGTTTGATGATCTCATCAATTAAAGCTATCGATCCGTTGGCTTTACCGAACTGGAAGCATGATTTCAAGGTGTTGCTTAACCAACGGTTGGCTTCGCTGTCAGCAATCGCGATGCTGTGTATTTTTTCAATGTCTTGTTTTTGGATAAATTGATCTAGCGACTCACGGGGTAACCAATGGTTAAAGCCCAGTCGTTTGGCAATCGAATCGTTGCTCTCTTGTTCACCATGCCACAAAACATCATTGGGGTCTTGGACTGGTAAGAATAAAATGTCTTCGGCAGGACTGGCAAACCAAGCGGCATTTGGGATGGTACACCCCGTGTAGTACCAAAACGAAGAGTCTTGTCTAAATGGGAGGTGATTCGCCGGGAAATTGCGTGCCAGTTCGGTATTGCCCAGCAATAAAATATTCCCATCAACCCGTTGTCGCAAACGGTTTCGTCTCTCGATGAAGTGTGTAGTCTCAATTATTGGAGGTGCAGAGAAACTGATGCTCATGGTTTCTCCACAGGTTTGGTCCGTTTTGCACCATCAAGCCGATGAAGAAGCATCGCGAAATTACAGGGTTTGTGGTTGATGTCCAACTGTTGATGTAAAATTCCTTTCCAAGCATCTTTACAAGCACCAGTAGAACCCGGTAGTGCAAAGATAAGGGTGCCAGAAAAGAGACCTGCACAAGCACGGGATTGAACGGTGGAGGTTCCAATGGTTTGGTAACTGAGCCAACGAAACAACTCTCCAAAGCCAGGAATCAATTTTTCAGAAACGGTATCCACAACTTCGGGAGTGATGTCCCTTGCGGTAATCCCAGTACCACCAGTACTCAAAATGACATCGACATCTTTGCGGGCACCCCATCCACGAAAGGTTTCGATCAGGGTTTCTTTGTCATCGGCAACGATGGTACGCGCAACCAGTTTGTGACCGGCTTCTTGAAGCGCTTTACAGAGGTAGCCCCCTGAGGTATCGTTTTCAAACGTTCGAGTGTCTGACACTGTACAGACGGCAATATTTAATCCCATGATGATCTCCATTGATAATTGACCTTTCTGTTCTATATCCCGATGTGTTGGTTGCTCAACCATAGAGAAGTCGATACCTACAACTATTGATTTTCTTGAGGAGGAACGATGGCTGTTGTTTGTATTGCTGGAGCAGGTGGAATTGGAAGTGCTGTGGCTGTTTTATTGCGTGAATTTTATGATCAGCCGGTTGATATTTACATTGGAGATATTAACGAGGCTGCCCGTCAACGAGCGATTTCGTGGATAGCAAAAAGCGGTGAATCTGGTCGTATACTCACTGGTTTCGATATGAATACTGATTGGCAACAAACCTTTGAGCAAGAGGGCGTCAATGTTGATATCATTTTGGATTGCCTCCCCGGAAAGTTCGCTCCTTCAATGGCCAAGGCCGCTTTGCGTTTGGGAGCACATTACGTCAATTTGACAGAATATGTCGCTGAAACCAAAGAGATTATGGCACTTGCTGAAGGTGCGAGTACGGGTTTTGGTTTGCAATCGGGTGTTGCCCCAGGTTTTGTGAATGTTTTGGGTAAGGCTTTGTTTGAGGAATTTTGTGCCACCTACAATGTAGAGAAGGCAAAAGCCTTGGAAATGCGTGTGGGTGCCTTGGGACGTAATGCAGTAGGACCCCATTTCTACAACTTTACATGGTCACCGATTGGGGTCGCTACGGAGTACATCAAGCCCGCAGAGGTTGTTCGCAATCACCAGTTTAAGGTGGTGCCATCGTTGTCAGAACGGCGTACGATTTGGGTAGACGGCTTGGTTCTTGAAGAAGATTTGACTTCCGGTGGGGCGGCTGATTTGCCGATGACCTATCAAGACCGCATTGCCAATATCGACTACAAAACATTTCGTTATCCGGGACACTGGGCTTGGGTCGATGCCCAATTGGCAAAGTTGCCAGAGGGTGCTGATGCCATTGCTACTTTGGAAAAAACGATGCTCTCCGAGATATCGGCCGTTGAAGAAGACCTGATCATTGTCTACGCCGCGGTGGAAGGGCATGACGACAATGGTGTACTACGGAGGGTTGAGGCCAGTTACCGTGTAGAACCAATGCAGATCGGGGATGTTTCCTTACGGGCTATTCAATCTACAACCGCTGCCGGTATGGCAGAAGTTGCCCGCATCTTGTTGGAAGGAAATCATCATGGTGTCTTGTTGCAGTCGCAAATTGATCCGGTTTCTTATTTGAATGGACCGTTTGCAGGTGCAATCTATGGACAGAGACGTTAAATCTGTATATCGTCATGTTGCTGCCTTTATGGGGCACAAGGTGACACACTCACAATTTATTATCTTATAAAAGGGGTTTCTATGTCTTCTTATCGCAAAATTGTCTGTGCCTATTCTGGTGGTTTAGACACGTCGGTTATGATTCCGTGGTTGAAAGAAAACTACAATGCTGAAATTATTACCTATACTGGTGATTTGGGACAAGGCGAAGACCTTTCAGGCATCAAATCCAAAGCCTTGAAAACTGGGGCTTCTCATGCAGTC
>CAKZLX010000160.1 GCA_937127265.1 uncultured Pseudomonadota bacterium | reverse complement strand
TATCGTGGTAGTTTTTTCGCTATTCCCAATCCAATCCTTTTGTCCTGTACTGGTATTGTAATAAGGTGTTTTAAGGTTAAATGCCTCTAATATATTTTTCATTTTTATGTTGTGTTTATTTTGTTTGCTCGGTATAAGTGCTTTCAAAAATTTTATCGGCATTTGCCGTTTCAAAACCATCTCTACGGAAGGTTCTTTTTATATCTTCTTTTTTGGTATTACTGTATTCTGGGAGTAATTTTCGCTCTGCAAACTCTACATAGCTTCCAGCGATTTTTAAACTTTTATTATCAGAAAACGTAGCGTCAATCATTTTAGCCACAGTGCTACTTTGTTTTAATAAACCATCTGAACTAATTCAGATTAACAAAAATATAAGGCCTTAAACAACCGTTACTTTCTCTTTCCTTTATTCTTTTGAAGAATTGATGACGACCTCAACTTCTTTCATTTGATCCAAAGCAGCCTGTACTTCTTCTTTTGTGCCGGAAATTGTTTTTTCTTCTGTGGTGGTCACAGCAAAATAAACCTGGGTGTCATATCGTTTGGCCACCGAGATTTTTTCATTGGGCTCAACAGTGTAAATATGGTTGAGCTGTAAAGTGTCGTCTATACTGTAGATATCACTGTGGTTGTATACGAGAAGCGCATTGGCTTTGCTGTCAAAATGCCAATTGTGAATGGAGAGACCAGTCAAATCTTTGGGTGTTAGAAAGGCTTGCTTGGTTGTATCAAAGATAAACAAGCGATGGTCGCGAGTGAGGACCATGATGTAGTTCCCCAATAAGATGGACTTATAGGGGTCTGCTTGTGCAATGTGAAATTGTCCGGTCGTTTGCTGCTGAAGAGCGTCAACTTGGGTCCATTGTGTACCATACTTCGGGTAGCATTCAAGGTGAATCGTTGAATTGGCAGAGGTCACGCTCCACACCATGTCATCTTGTAGAAAGACTTGGTTGATGTAGGCTGGTGCATGTTCAAGAAGGGTGTCTCGTTGCTTTCGCATGCCACTATTGAATTTCCAAGTATTGATGGATTGTGTTTGGTCGACGGTCACAAGGGATTGATTGTGGGTGTGAATATGCTTCACTTTGTCAGTATGTGCTCTGAATAATCCAATACAATAATCACTTGGATTTTCCATGGAGCCAGATGTCCATGACCAAGCACGTACATCATTGTCATCTGACCAAGTCAAAAAGGCAACAGGATGTTCGTCAATAATATCGTGTATGGGCATCGCTCCTTTGATGGCGCCAAAGTGTAAATTTAACAAGATACGTTGATCGACTGTCACTGTACTCTCGGAACTGTCAATCCGTGTCTGGATATCATAAAATGCCATGAAGGCCTTATTACCGTACAACAATAAACGTTGGTCATGTAACAACCCACCTTGTAGGGTTTGCTCGTTTACATCCAAGGGGATTTCGCACAGTGGTTGTGACTGACCCCACTGATAGATACGTAACACACCGGTGTAGTCGACGGTGAGCAAATGGTTTTCAGAGATGTTTTCCCCAAATATTATTTCGGCAAAGGCTTCTTTTTGGGCATTGTTTTGGAGAACACAACTTTGGTGGTTTGTTGGGGAGTACCAAGTGCAGTTTCGGGTATCTTTGGTATTTGCTCCCTTCACAGTGGTGGCACCGATGAATAGAATATCTTGTTGCATGCAGAGGGTATTTCGAGGTGTGGCTCGGAGGGTGCAAGGTGCAGAGGTTGCATAGGCATTATTGCGTTGTTGCACTTGAATGAGTTGATTTTGGAAGCATCCATAGACCATGTTGTTGTGTGTAAAGTAAGTATTGGGAGCACCCTTTTCTCCACTCGATAAGGTGGTGTTGAGTGTGGGAGTGGTGTGAATCTGAGAGAGGATGTCGATTTCTCGATCGGTCTTGTTGCGTTCGCCAAAGATGACGATGCTTTGTTGATCAAGGACAACCAGACCTTTGATTTTGGCCTGATAGTCATGGGTGAAAATACCAGATTCTGTAAATGCAGGTATCAGACGAGCTCGATCGGTAATCACAAGTTTATGTAGGTCTATACGTGTGTCTATTGCGATGGCGATAACGATGTTGTCCTGATGAGATAAGGCCACACAATCAACGGCTTTGTCCGGACTGTCGACACTTAAAACAACACAATCAGGTTGTGTGCGATGGATATTGTAGACCGCCACAGAATTGTACCCTTTACCAATCACAAGGTAATAATCGTCATTGATGGGGAGCGTGTGTTCTATTTTTTCCAGATATCCGACAGATTGTTGTTGGTGTTCGAAAATCGGTGTGTGTTCTGTGTTGATGTGCTTGAGCCAGTAATCTTCAAAAGAGGGCAGTTGAGTATATTGATCTGCCTTGTTGTGTAGGGTTGCACTTTCCGAGGCCTTTTGAACCCAAGTGATACCAGGTGGTTGGATCGCAGCGGTTTGATAGAGCATATCAGCACTGTGTTGCAGTACGGTTTCTGTTTTGTGCACCTGTAATGTGTCCTGAATTTTTTGGCGCAAGGCTCCACGAAGATTGCTGGAAATCGTTTGAACGATGTTGTTCGAGGATACGCTTAACTTGAATTTCTGCATCAAGATATCTTTGAGTTGCAGGGTATCGGCAATCGCCTGTATGTTATTTTTGAGCTGTAACAGGCGTTGTTGTACAATCAGTTGCGTTAAATCTAGATTGTCGATGTTGGTTGGTAACTCGTCATTTCGAAGGATCCATCCAAAGGCTAAATTTCCATTACCGTCTGATTCTGAAAGGGCAACTTTCTTTACAATTTTGGGCATACTATATAACGCTTCTAGAATATAGCGATTATGGGCAGGGTTTGGTTGTGTGTCATTACCACATAAGATTTCCAAACTGGTTGTTGATACTGGAATTGGAGCGCCACCGTTTGTAGAAAAACTGTGGATAAAAACAACCAGCAGTGGAATCAGTCGAGAGATGTCTTGTAAGAAAGGATTGGTTTCCGAGATCAGAACGCTATCATAAATGGCTGGTGTAATAGGGGTGTCTATGGTGATGGCACCACTTTGCAGGTTTTGAGCTACAATCGCGATCATCTCGGGGTTTCCATTTGCTTTACCCAATAACTGGTCGATGTATTCTTCTCCCCTAGACTGTTGTTTTCCCCCAGACTGTAGAGGCTGTAAGGCTTTGATCAATTGTGTATCTAGATTGCCATCCAATAAAATCTTTTTCGCACCATAGTGACCAATAGGTGCTAAGTGTGCACCATTTGGTGTGGATGTTGGATAGAACTTCTGGATTTCTGCCCATCGTGCGTTCATAGCACCAGACAGTTTGAGAGACTTTGTTTGGATGCTCTGAATGTCATAGACAAAGTGCACATTGGGGTGAGTAGCCATCCAGTCATCAATATCTCCATCTTCGTTTTCACCAAATGATATGTCGAGTCCTGTTGCGATACAAAAGATTTGTTGTCTTTGCTCGCCAACATAGGTATCTTTACCACGCTTCTTACCAACCAGTGAAACAAACCGTCCCCAACCCTTTATTTGACGAAGGAGCCTATCTAATATTGGCTGTGGAGTAGTCATCTTATCGATGAGTTGGTGAATATCGTCCAAACCGATGATAATGTTTGATTGGGCCGGTATGAGGGTGAACAATTTTTCCAAAAGTTCATCCACATTACGATATAAATCCTCATCGGTTAAGGAAGTGTCTGGATTGGGAACCTCGGCATGTTTCCGCAACCAAAAGATAATGGCACTTTGTAGCGATTGAAAAAATAGTTGAATATTTTCTGCGGGAGAGAGGGTGCTGGAAAATCGATGAGGAAAAACCAATTGCTCGGTGCTATTGGTTGCATTTTTTAGGTAGGACAGTAGGACTGTACTCTTACTGCTTCGACTTGTACCACCAAAGTACCATAAGGCGCCGTCGTTATTTGTTTTTTGGTGAGGGAGCGAATCCTGTTGTTCTGCGAGACAGGAGGCGAGTTGTTTTTTGGTGAAGTGCCCATCGTTGTTTGGAGACTGATTGATAGTGAACGCATTGAGAAGTGTACTAGTGTTACGTCTATATTTGATGATCTTCCGGTCTACATCCCAGGCGACACCATTATCAACCTCATCCAAGACGCCTAGCCAACTTTCTGTCGCTTGGGTGTCTTTACCGAGTTTGAATAATTGCACATATTCTGCGAGTTCTTTTGTGAGGTACAATCCTTGGGCATCAATCCAAGTATATTCGAGGCTACCACCACTATTAATAGTATTGCATTTGCCCGAGGTGCTGATGTAAGAACCTGTACGAAAGTTGACTGTGGTTGTAGTGTCGTCACTAGTATCGACTTCCTTGGTTTGAACAATGAAGGTCATGGGAATTTGAAAATCACCGGAGGCACTGTGTACCATGTAATAGTTCTCTGCTTGGTTTATCTTTGAGGCATACGCAGGAATTGTAGAACTGAGATGGAGAATATTTAAGTCCGTAGCCTGATACTGTTGGTGATTGTAAATGACACTATGAGTGAGTTTTAATTCCCGATACTCGGTGAAGACTTCTGTCGCCAATTTCTCAATATTGGTCCAATATGTGGAAATATTACCGTTGATATCTCCATGTGCCAATTTATTGCGATGACTACTGATCTCACGTAGTTTGTTGATGGTCTTTTTAAGTGCATTGGGCGTTACTCCCCAAATGGCTTTATCGTTTACTTGTTCCGCCATGTGTTCAAATGCAGATATCCAAGAGCCCATACTGGGTCGTTGAATGAAGGAGGGGATGGGTCCTAGGACATAATCGGGTAATCCTTTGCGTTCATAATGCACCACACTCATCATTTCTGACAAACGCCATCGCACAAAACATTCCACCGCATCACAAAGAAACAATACTTTGACCAACTCGTTGAATTGCTGATTTACACCATCAATTAAATAGGCCACAGGATAGGGGAGATTGGTTGTGGAGATACTTGGTTGGTTACTTTGACTGCTTAAGTTCAGACCATCTAAAATCTCTGCCAGTGTACTGTTGTCAAAAGAACGCTGATATTGAATTAAATCTCTCAACTGTCGAATCTGTTGGGGAAGATTACCTTTGTTGTTGAGGATGTTATCGAGAATATCTTCCAAGAACAGTTCTTTTTTCATTGGGTGACTCCGTGTACGATTAAATTTTGATTTCATATACTATAACGATTTTATCTAGGTTATAGCGACAAAAAATGCCTACCAATTACCGTTCAGACTGTAACGGGATATACAGTTATGGCGGTATTAACGGGTGCATACATGATAACAGTACAGGATTTTGCAGAACAACTTCTCTGCGGGCAAACGTTGGCGGACAAATTGATTAAGCCCAGTGGTTTACAGTATCAATCTGTCGTTCAAGGAAAGGTGTTACCAAAGGTACCTTCGCGACCTTCCCACCTTCAATTTTCCCCAGAACGGTTGCCTTTTCCCAAACATTTTGCAGATGACCACGCTCGCGCTCAAGCATTACACTTCTTTGCCAATCACGAATTGTTGGCGATTGAATTGATGGCCTTGTGTCTACTCAAGTTCCCTGATTCTCCGATACCTTTTCAAAAGGGCTTGGTGCATACCATCACCGAGGAGCAAGAGCATTTACGATTGTATTTGGATCGCTTGCAAGAATTGGGTGGTGAAGTGGGTGAGGTACCAGTCAACGGTTTCTTTTGGGACTGTCTATCGGGGATGACTGATCCCATGGACTTTATGGTGGGCATGAGTATGACCTTTGAGCAGGCCAACCTCGATCATTGTATTCACTATGGAAAATTGTTTGGGGCTGTTGGGGATACCAAAACAGTAGGCATACTCGACCAAGTGTACAAGGATGAGATTCGTCATCTTCGTCACGGGTTGCATTGGTTTCGCAAATGGAAGGCACCCGAAGAATCCGATTTCTTTGTCCATGAGAAGTCCTTGTCGTTACCGATGAGTGTGATGCGAGCCAAGGGACTAACATTTGACAGAAAAGGCAGAGAACGAGCAGGATTTGATACCGACTACATCAATCAACTGGAAGTCTATTCGCTCTCCAAAGGTCGTCCTTCGGATGTGTACGTCTTCACACCCAATGTGGATCTCGACCATGCCAATCAACAGCCGAAAAAGATTGCCCTTACCATGGAACGAGCATTGGCGCCCCTGATGATGGTGCTCTGTAAAAAAGACGACATTTTGCTCAGTGAACCACTTCCGCAAGAGACCTTGCTGGCTTTGAAACAAGTCCAGTTTCCCTTGCCCCAACAAGTATCCACATGGGAAGATCTGTCTGACCGTTTCTTGGGTACCGTACGGACTTGGGGAACGTCCCAGAAGATATCCGAACGCTTTGGTACCGACTGGAAAGCCGAGTGGACATCGATTTTTGGTAAGTCATGGGGTGCATCCTGTTTACAAAAACTGCTCGGTCAGTATCCAGAAGCCTATTGGACCGATGACACCACTGTTGGTCGTCTGTGTACAGATTGGTCTGATGTTGAAAGGGCAGTGCAGTATTTTGAGACAGTCGGTTACACACGATTCATCGCCAAGACCAATTTCTCCACTGCGGGTAGGGGAGCGAAGCGTTTTGATGACCTCGGTGAGGTACAAGGATGGTTAGAGCGTGCCCTTCGGCATCAAGAAGTCGTGGTTGAGCCTTGTTTTGAGCGTGTCGTTGACTTCTCGATACAGTTGGATGTACAGTCCAATCGAACCAAGGTTCTGGCCATTGGACGCTTTGAAACCGACAATCAAGGACAGTACCTAGGGCATCATTTGGGTGCGATGCATGCAGGATTAGACCGAGATCTATTGCGATTTTTGCATGGAGAAGGCAAAGATTCTAAACGTTTACGTCGGTTGGGTAACCAAGTTGCTGATGTGGTGGGGAAGAGTTTGCAGGGTGTTGGGTATACAGGACCTGCCGGCATAGACGCCATGATTGTTCGAACCTCCAGTGGGTATAAAATCCGCCCAATTGTTGAAGTCAATCCTCGATACACCATGGGTCGCATTGCCTATGAACTCTCCAAGTACGTCCATCCCAAGTCCAAAGGTTGGTTTGGGATTCTACCGACCAAGATGTTTTTCGCACAGTATGGAGAACCTACGATGCGTGTTGAAGGTGAAAAGTGGCGAGAAGGGGTGCAGTTGTTGACGGATGTGGAGTATCCAGTAGTGGGGTTTGTAAGGGTTCAGTTGTAGACTCAATCGGTGGGGGAGTATTTTCTCAATGACTAAAAAGACAAATCAACAATGCGCATACATACTGAAAATTGCAAACCTTTTCAATTTGAGTTGAGTACGTAACTTATTTTGATGGACAAAAGATTTTAAAGTGATAACCTACTATTATGTACAACTAGTAAAGTTTGCTTGAGGTGGTTGATTAGTATAATATCATGTTCGTTTATACTACAATTGTATGATTTATAACAAATATTTATATATTTAAAACAGTTATTTTTTTTATTTTTGATTTATTAGGATTATCAATATCAATGTTATTTTCTTTTATAATTTGATTAGTGTTGGCTATATTATTAT
>CAKZLX010000159.1 GCA_937127265.1 uncultured Pseudomonadota bacterium | reverse complement strand
AAGAGAAACAACATAGACAAAAAATTTACTTTGAAAATGATTCAAAAAACTTGTAGACTAAACGAGACAAATTTGTATTTTTCTTTAGAAAACTTCGTTAAACCTGAGAAATTCCTTTGGACCAACAGCACCACTGGTGTAACGCTTCCATCCAACAGTGATACCCTCCAACTTGACCCAACCATGGTCAGTCCAAATGACACAATATCCTGTGCGGTCACCCTCCATGATGGCATCGAAGATTCTGCGCCGATGACAGCCACCGACACCATCAACAATACCACCCCTGTTGTCTTCACCGAAGCCAGTATCAGCACCACCGGAAGCATGATTGGTTCCACCTGGACCTGCTCAGCCTCCTTCGAAGACCAAGACGATGGCACACTCACTCCCACCTACACTTGGCAAGACAGTTCTGGAAGCACGGTCGACACAGGCGCAAGTATCGTCATTGATTCCATCAACTCTTCTCCCGAAGAAGCCCTCACCTGTGTCGCTACCGCAACCGATACCCAAGGACTGAGCATCACCAGCAGTGTCTCCGAAGTGGTTTCCAACACTCCCCCTCTTATTTCCAGTGTAAACATTGATCAAACAAGTATCTACACCAGCGATATTATCTCGGTCACGGTTGTCTATTCTGATGCAGATGATAACAACGACACGACATTGAGCCTCGACTGGTATGTCACGGATGACGCCACAGGACAAGAACAGTTGGTACAATCGGGTAACTTGGACACTCTCGATGGCACCACAGCCTTTGACAAAAATGACCTCATACGGGCCGAAGCCACGGTAACCGATGCATTTACCAGTACCATTCTCGCATCATCCTTGGTCACAGTATTGAACACCCCTCCTAGTGTAACCAGTGTTTCGATGGGACCTGACCCTGCCTACGCCGACTTAGATGCCTTAGACTGTACAGTAGTGGTTTCTGATGAGGATGGAGATACATTACAACAAACCTTTACTTGGACCGACACCCAAGGCACCAGTTTCACATCTGGTATCACCACAGCACTCACGGACACCTTGGACATGGAGTATGTAACCGACGGAGACTGGACCTGCACCGTCAGTATCGACGACGGTACCGAAGTCACCACCGACTCGACGACCCTCACAGTTGAACCGTCTGCTTGCGATGGCATCTCTTGTGGACCAGACGGTAGTTGCACCAATCTAGGCGCCACGTATTCTTGCACCTGTCGACCAGGCTTTGAAGGCAACAACTGCGAATTGGACATCGATGAGTGCGCCGTGAACAACGGTGGATGTACGGGGTCTCGTTCCGATTGTATCAACACCATGGCTGGTCATTATTGTATTGACTCTTCTGCAGTACTGGCTTTCCCAGAGACCAACAATGTGGCCGCCGAAACCTACTACAACATCGCCGTCATTCCCGTCAATGGTCGAGATGCTTTCCCCGCTGACCCCAACGACTACGTCACCAGTATCTACCAACCCTATCGTCAAGACTGGTATGACACTGATCAACTAGGAGACTTAATCTTTGACCATCCAGATGGGATGCACGCATTTTTCAAAGACATTTCTTATGACAAAGCCAACTTTCAAGGGGTGGTGGTCGATTGGTATGATGACTACGCCACTGAAAAAACAGATGACGATCTTTTCTATGATCGAGACTTCTACTTCTCCGAAGCATACGATAAGATAGATCCTACCCAGTTCGATATTTTTATGTTGGTTGGTTTGGTTGATACTGGGTATACCCAAAAAGGATGGGGTATGGGTAACTCTGTTCCTGACGAAAACGGAGGACGGTTACAAGGCAAAGGGATCACCTATTTGATCAATTCCAACTTTTTCAATGAAGTTGGTCAAACCCGTTTTGGTGGTTGGGTACTGCCTAGTGTACCTTGGGTCCACGAACTCTTCCACACCATTGGTATCTTTGGACACAGTAACACCCTCTGGTGCTATCCTACCCTTACCGACTATCAAAACAGCATCACCAACGATGACTTCTATTACAACGCCTCAGAAACCCTCTCAAGCATCTGTGAGATCAATGGCTACGGAGACCCATTCTCTTTGATGGGAGAGCGTCTATGGGCAACCCATCCCAGTGTGGCCAGTAAAATCGAAATGGACTGGATTGCCGAAGAACAGAAGACAGAGATCGATGCCACTGGTATTTTCTTTGAAGAAGTGGTTCCACTCTATCCCCACAACTTGGAAAGTATTTCGGATAATGTAGCAATTCAAATCATGGTCCCACCCTTTGATATCACCACACCAGCCGGCAACACTATCTCATTTGACCGACTGACCATTGAAACCCGGGTGGAGGATGGTTTTGACACCTACCTCTCAGCCTTGGGAACCGGAGTACGAAACTATAACAATGTGGCCTTTCGATATTTGGAAACCACCTACAGTTGGAACTCCCAATACAGCATGGGCGTTTATGACCTCGTACACCCAATCGATTTGCAAGGCGCATTGATGTACCTTGATAGTACCACTGACAACAATGAGGCTGTCTACCTACTGGACGGCAATCCTGCGATTCAAGGTGTCTTGACCGACGAGTATTCTCCCAAAGGACATCTAGGCAATGCTGGTAAGTTTGCCTCAGCGATGCTCAATGTAGGTGATACCTTCAGTTCAGACCTTATTCCCTTTACAGTATCGGTTGAAACAGGTCCAGATGGCGGTATCAACGGTGACATTACCGTTCGGGTAACCCCTGTACAATAGAGATGTATCAATTTGCTATTGTCTCTTGACGGGTGATACTTGAACGGTTAAGGTTTCAACACTGTGAAAACAGTACCCAATCCTTGTCGGGGTGTAGCGCAGTCTGGTAGCGCACTCGTATGGGGTGCGAGGGGTCGTAAGTTCGAATCTTATCACCCCGACTTACAAGGGTTTAACCCCACGAAGCCTGTATTCTTTCGAGAATATGGGCTTCTTTTGTTTTAGAAGTTCGGATAAAATTCACTGATTTTTGAGTGGTTCGGTAAAAAGTGACCAAAAAATTGTCCAAAGATTGTCCAAAAGAACTTATCACCCCAGACTGCATAACCATATTTTAGGTTGGTATATGGGTGTCTATTGCTTGGTCATTGCGGCCTTCAAGGCATCCGCATCTTCATGGTAATATTGCATGGTCGTTGTAATCTGACTGTGACCAAGAGCTTGTGAGGCCCTCAAAATACCGTGTTGATTGGCGATGGCTGAACCACAAGTATGACGCAGAGAGTGCATCGTGATGTGCTTCAGACCAGCGGCTTTGGCGTTGCGGGAAACGACTTTGGTGAGACGGTTCTTTTTGAAATGTTGACCGTTCAGTCCCACAAAGACAAAATTGTCCAAACTGCGTTGCTTGGAGCATAATGGTTGTAGGACTTCGACCACCTTTGGGTACAGATAGACCGTTCGAGTCTTTGCCGTTTTGGTGGACTTGATGACACCGTTTTGGGTCATCGACTGTCTGACATGCACAGATTCTGCTTGTAGATTGACATCTCGCCACTTTAGGGCTTTGATCTCCCCTACTCTACAGCCAGTATAAGCTGCAAAGGTGACCACAGGCAGGTAATACGGATCGTGGTCTCGGATGTATTCCAAGAAGGTGTCTCGTTCTGCTGGTGTCAGTGCATTCACTTGGGGCCGTTCTTCTTTGAACTTCGGCAGCTTGCGTCGGCTCAAGTTGAATTCGGGCATCAAGTTCTCATCCATTGCAAATCGACAGAGCATCAAGAGCAGTGCAAGGATTTCATTCAGGTACTTACCGCCGTATTTTCGCTTTGAGTTTGGCATTTTCTTCTCTGCAAGGTGGATGCGGAAGCCTTGAAGCTCGGACATCGTCAGTTCTGCAAAGTTGAAGCAAGTGAAATGTGGTTGTAAGTGGTTTTCGAAATACTTGTTGTACAACTCTTGGGTTGTCGGTTCCAGTTTAAGCCAGAGGATATCCATCTTGTATCTGTTGAAGATATCTTGGAGGGTATGGACTGGCTTGGGCTGTTCTACAGGCTGTATGGCTTGTGAAGGCATTGTGGCCAGCTGCTGGATGACCTGTGGGGTCTGGGCCATTTGAATGGGC
>CAKZLX010000158.1 GCA_937127265.1 uncultured Pseudomonadota bacterium | reverse complement strand
CGATTATTACACCCTCTCCTCAGCGACCCTCCACGCCTGTTCGAGCAGTTTCAACAATCCATCTCCTTTCCACATATCGAAACGCTACTCCTTCAACGCGTTCGTCACTGGCAAAAGTGGAGTATTCAAGTGCTTCAAGAACAAAGCAATACTTCTATCCAGCCTGACCACCTGCGATATCTGTATCTACAAACGCTGACCCTCTTTGTATTCGATCAGAAACAGTGGTTGGGAATCATTGAACATACTCACAACCCCCATTCAAATCCTGAGTCTCTAGAACCCAACCCAAGTCAAACTCTCCCTCAAGACTTCCTACTGCAGGAATGGTATAGAATCGAACCACGAATGGAAAATTACTGGCTGGTCTGCTTGCGCCCTTTATTACAACGACTTGGACACAAGCAACCAAATACTGGACGATACAACGAGTTGTACCTACCGTTTGTCAATCTTCGAATCTTTGAAACCGAATTCCTGACCGATACTACTATCCATAACGATATATTTTGGCATCCCAACGAAGGACTACTGACTATTTTGTTTTCGTTTTTGTGGCATTTCTCAGAACGCCCATCAACAAATCGTTTACGATTGACCGAGAATACGATTCAACTGCTCTACGAAGAAAGCATTCCCAGACGCGCTCACATCACATCACCCACCGAACAGAAATCCCAATACACTTACCACACGCCCACGAAAATTCGAGACACACTGGTCACCCAAGTGCTTGAAAATTATTTTGTACACAAGATTGAGATTCACCTGACCCAACTGTCCGAGTATTCACCAACGGTCCATGAGATTGAGGAGTGGGTTCGCAACGAGACTCCAACACACACCATCTGGAAAAATCGACATTTATTTGAGAAGTGGATCGAAAGCTGTACAATCTGTGACCCCGCAGTGGGTTCGGGAACATTTTTGGTTGGTATCCTCGACAAACTGGCACAGTTACAATCTCAACTCAACCCCAATATTCCACGTAGTAAAATCAAATATGGATTGCTTCAGAATTCGATTTTTGGTGTGGATAACAATCCGTTCTGTCTGCAGGTGGCGCAATTGAAATTGTGGCTGTCTTGGATTGTTGATCGCGATAGCCCTAAGGCATTTTTGAATTTGGAAGTCAATCTGGTATGTGGAAACAGTATCTGTGATCATCCATTTCAAACCCCCTTATACACCCCTGCCTCACTTAAACCACACATTGCACTCAAAGAACTTGATTCTCCATTTGCGGAGATGATTTTGGAATTGAGACACGGTTTGTTGAATGCTGTGACCACCTATCCACAGTCTGAACAACCTCATCTTCGTCTGCAAGAAATACATGACTTACAATGGAAACTGGCATTGGTTCACACGCCAAAACCACTAGACCCTTCTCAGATCAAAACCCTTAAAGAAAACCGAGAGCAGTTCATGGTCTGGCAGTGGAACTTTCCAACCGTGTATATCAAAGAAAAGCCAGGCTTTGATATCATCATCAGTAATCCTCCTTTTATTGGGGAAGACATCACGCGTGCCGATCTCAAAGATTGGTTCTCTCGTTGCAGTGTGACCAACCATCAAGTTTCGCGTATGGATGTGTCACATGTGTTCATCCAACTCAGTCTGAACCTTACGAACGAAGAAGGAATCGTTGGCTTTCTAACCAACAACAGTATCGCCCAATCGCATGCCGCTGAACGACTACGGCATCGTATAACAGAACATCATATTCTGACTCATTGGCTAGAGTTTGGGGAGATAAAACTGTTTGATACCGCGGTTGGCCAACACAATGTCTTGTTTTGTTTGCGACCCCAATTCTCCCCTGAGGACAAAAACAACTTCGAATACTTGCCACAAGAGAACCTTGTTGGTGAAGTATCTACCAAGTACCAAACCACATACACCTACGCCTACGCATTTTCAAAAGAGGAGTGTACCCAATGGCTACACTCTGAGTACAGTGTGCCTTATCTACAAGTATCAAAACAGAAACTATTTCATGGACAATCCCAAGCGATTCAATTCATCAATGCTGAAGAATGGGATACCATACTCTATAAAATTGAATATACAAACCATCGCCTCAATCAAACACTCGGAGAAGTCGCCACCACCCACCAAGGCTTGGTCACTGGTGCCAATCAAGTCTCCGAAGTCATGCAATCGCGAGATAATCGGATACCTGCGAAGATTGGAGAAGGTATCTTTGTTTTGGATGCCAACCATCCCAAAGACCAACAAACGATCCAACGTATCATAAAAGAAGATTCGACGATTTTATACCCATTGGGTAAAAGTTCGGACATTCAACCCTTCTTTACACCCAGTCAACAAGACCGTTTTGTCATTTACACCCACAAAGCACTTGACATCTCACCACTCTCTCACCCTCAACTGTTTACCCACTTGTCAAGATTTAAACACGTCTTGACCGAACGTCGAAAAGAGCATGAAAAGCACCTGTGGTGGACACTGGCTTGGCCCCGTTCAATTGAACTTTTTCAAGACCAAGCGATCATTACCCCCTATCGCAGTGCGACATTTCGCTTCGCCTTTAATGACAACCAAGACTGTTATTCATCTGATTGCACATTTATCATTTGCGATTCGCAAAAAATACATTCCCTCTATTTATTGGGCTATCTCAACTCTTGTCTTTTCGAGTTTTGGTACCGTCTAAAACGACAGTCCAAAGGCAATCTGGTTGATTTTTTAGCCAGTCCCTTACAAGATGTTCCAATTCCCCGCATGGATACCGAGTGCGAAAATGAAATCATTCGACAGGTACAACTGCTGCTGTATTACAAAGACAAAGATACCCCAACACGCTGGAATACCCGTATCAATAACACCACAACCAGCCTCAACAAAACATTCTTCAAAGGCTTAAAAATCACCAGTTTTGAACAACAGCAAATCAGCAAATATGTGCAATCCGTTACAAAGACAAAAGAACAGGATACCCAGCAATCAACCGAGTAAACAAGCCCCGAACGAACAAGAGAACATTCGAAGATAGATCACCTCTTACGTCCTATGCACTTACATTCATATTCGTACTATCGAAGGTGGTTACTCTGCGAGATACTCTTCACAAGCTTTAAAAGCATCATTAACCGAACCAATGATCAACGAGTCGGCAAAGTCAAACGAGTTCTCCGACCAGGTGGTGATAAAACGCAAGGCACCTGCATCTTTTGGAATCCAAACTTCCACACTGTAATTTTGATAAATCTTGTCTTCTTTCTCTGAATCAGCGAGGTCTGGTTGCCAAGTACGCCCAGCGACCGCCATTCTACCATCGGACAATTCTACCCAACGCCAAACCTTGATGGTTTGATGCTCAGTGTCCACCACAATATTTTTGCGCTCCACATCGTTTTCGGAACGCATGGTGTCACAATCGGCACTAGCAAAACAGTCACCACCATCAGTAATTGTCCGTGCATAATATGGTGAAGCAGGCTCAATCAGAGTCTGGTCTTCCATTAAAAACAAACCAACGTGTTCATCTACCGAAAAATTGGACTGTAAAAACAAGGCCACGCCACCAGCCCCAGCCGGATCATATCCATGGTTCAGTTCGACATCTGAAACATCTTCGGCAGTCAAGGCTTGCACACCCTCAAAGGATCGATTGGCAAAATTGCTTTCCTCAACCGGATATTCTGCGGCGATTGCCTCAATATTTTCTAAACCAGCCGCCAACACCGTAGGGTCTTCATTGTCCCACTCTTGAAACATGAAAGCGGTCAAAGCATTTAAATCTGTGGGTGCGACCGTATTTCCATCGTCTGTCACAACGGAATCTGCATCAACGGGGTCTTTACAAGCCAAAGCCAAGGTGAATAACAACATCTCAATCTCCTTAAATTTGATAGGGGGGTCATTCAATTTGTACTCCCCAAACTAGCACACTATAAACCAACCTTCTCTAAATATTGCTGGTGCACAGAATTTTTGACCACCTGTCGTTCGACAAACCAGCCGTTTCTCCATGGCCATTCTTTCACTTTACCTTGGTAATTGGGGATACTCAGTGAGTAGGCACACAGTCTATCGACCAGAGCCTGTTTGTGAATGTCTGACTGATCGATCGACAACTCGTCACAGGCAATTGTGAGCAACTCTCCAGTCAACACCTCCACAACACTACGGTGCTCTTCAACCACTTTTCCCACAGAAAGACCAAAGGCCTCTGACAATAGACCAAAGACACAATTCCACAACAATTTTTCCAGCATCTCCACCATAAAATCGGTTCTAGAAATCGATGTACACCGCAAACCCAATTGGTTCATCATCCAAACCAATGACTCTGCATGATGGCCTGTCACCACACTTCGTCCACCATCAATCGGCTCATCACCAACACTAGAAACAGCCACGTACAATAACGCCTGCGTACAATGTTCTACTTGATGTCTTTCCAGCCAAGTTTGCAACATTCCATTTTGCACAAAGATCAAATCGGAAATCCGATCGGCTGGAATCCAAGACAAAACGCCCTCTAAATCATCATTTCGAGTACAGACAAGTATCGGTCCTGTTGGTAATATGCTGGTATCACCACGTTTGAGTAATGATACTTGAAGACGAGAAACCGTTGACAATTTGGCAAACATCGTACCGATCCGTCCGGCACCAACAATGGTTAATTGAGAAAACATCTACACCTCTTGAAAAATGGTCTTTGGATACGATAGTATAGTGTATTCACTTTCTTGAGGTCAATGATGATAATCCGAAATGGAGTACGCAATCGTATCAAACGTAAAGTCTATCAATGGCTTGCAAAGGTTGCCAATCATATTCACCCACCCAATAAAAGTGGAAACAACACCTCCAAAATGTAACCACCACCCCATTGTGTTCAACGAGACCTCCTATGAGAAGTTTAACTTTCCTTTTAATGCTCGGTTGTTCCGACAACACCGTAAAAACAACCAACTCTACACCAGAAGTCATCATCAGCTCGCACAACAACAACAGTTCTTTTTATGAAGGCGACCTTGTCACCTTTCGAGCAGAAGTGTCTGATGCGGATGAAAGTAGCCAACAGTTACGCACGGCTTGGTACATGAACAATTCCCTTGTGTGCGATTGGTCCAATGCAGATGACAATGGCAGTTCACAATGCCCTATAACCCTCGCATTGGGAGTAACCCAGATCAATGTCACGGTCAAAGACTCGCAAGATGCAGCGGCTATGGCATCGCTAAACGTTCAGGTTTTTCCACAAGGAAGTACCGATACCAACACAGATACGGATACAGACACCGATACTGGCACGGACACTGAACCCAACAATCTGACACCCGTTTTATTTTTAACCAGTCCTGAAAATGGGGACGTCTTTTACGACAATGAAACCATTGAATTTAGGGGATTGGTACAAGATGACCTTGACTCTGCTGATAGTTTAGCGGTTGAATGGCGTTCTGATAACAGTGGGCTAATCGACATCACCAATGCAGACAGTGACGGTAATCTCTACGCAGAAAGTACACTGCCACTGGGTTCTCACAATATCTCACTACAAGTCACCGACTCTGGGGGATTAAGCACCACCAAAAATGTCTCCATTGAGGTCCAACCACTTCCTTTACCAACCGTTCAATGTCAAATCCTCAGTCCCAGCAACGGAGATACCATTGTCATTGGTAACAGTGGTAACCAGTTTCAGATGGAAGGATTTGTGGGGAGCAGTGGTTCGATTACCGATCTCAGTTACAATTTCTCCTCCAGTGTCGATGGTTGGTTAGCCTCTGGCACAGTTGCATCTGATGGCAGTGTCGGATGGGCTGGCACTGCATTAACCGAAGCAACGCACGATTTCACTTTGGATATCTCCTATATGGGTCAGACTCTTTGCTCTGACTCTGTTCAAGCCAACATTGAACAACCAATCCTAACGATTACCCACAAGAATGTTTTTGTGACCTCACAGGCACACAACGGGGATTTTGGAGGCATTTCGGGTGCAGATAGCTTTTGTCAAGGGTTGGCCAACACCGCCGGACTTTCGGGTACCTATTATGCTTGGCTCAGTGATACCACAACATCCCCCAGTCTCCGATTTGCACAAGCCTCGGTTCCCTATCGACTGGTTGATGGTACTACCATTGCCAACGACTGGGCAGACTTGACCGATGGTACCATTCAAAACCCCATCAACAAAGATGAGTATGGAAATGCTGCTAGTAGTTCGATGGTCTTTACCTTTACCATGACCAATGGTAGTGCGGGGCTCTTTCAAAGTCCAACCTCCAATTGCTACGGCGAAGACTGTCACTGTAACAACTGGACCAACCCCAATGGGCAAGGCTCCCCAAATCCAGGTTCAGGTGTAGGACAAACCACCAAAACAAACGACGATTGGACCGATTACTCTTTCTACAATGGTTGTGGACCAAACGGTCAACCGATTTATTGTTTTGAACAGTAACCCGAACCTCTATTTAAGGATTGATCTATGCCTACAATTACGGATGCCCAACATACTACCCATCACTTTGTCAGTCTACCAAAACGTATAGTGTCCTTGGTACCGAGTACCACGGAAACCCTATATGCCTTGGGTCTTGGTGATTCGATTGTCGGAGTGACACGGTATTGTGTGCACCCTACCAAAGCACTCCAAGAAAAGGTGATCGTGGGTGGTACCAAACAATGCAATATCGATCGTATTCTAGATTTGAAACCAGATGTTGTCTTTTGTAACCAAGAAGAAAACACACCAGAAATCGTCGCTAATTTGCGTAAGCATCAGATTCCAGTCGTGGTACAATTTCCTCAAACACCAGCAGAAGCCGTGCAAGATATCAAAGACATCAGTCACCTATTCAACAAAGAACCAACATTTGATCAATGGTTTGTGGACCACACCGCCCTACAAAAAAAATGTAACACCGAGCCTTTTCACTATGTCTATTGTATTTGGCGCAAACCGTGGATGGTGATCGGGGGCAATACCTTTATTGATGCCCAACTCCGGCAAATCGGTGGACAAAATGTATTTTCCGATGCCCCCGAACGATACCCTGCCATTGAACCGACTGATCTTCTGACGTCTGACGCCCACATCTTATTGTCGTCCGAACCTTACCCCTTTAATAAACAACATGTTGATGAACTCATATCTCTGGGAATATCTGCCCACAGAATACACTTTATCAACGGTGAATATTGCTCGTGGCATGGGATTCGTATGAGCAAAGCCCTCCAGTATTTTGAGGAATGGAAGGACGCGCTTTCATCGTAACCGTGCATTCCCTATCCAAATCGGATATTGTTGCATTGCAACATTTGGTTTGGAGTGTCTATGTGGTTTCTATGGCTTGCTTGTGTCGAATATGGCTCGAAACTCCCGTCTCAAGACATCGAAGAGTTTGAGGACACGGCACTTTCCATCGAAGATTTTAGTTCCTTGGGTGTTGATGCAGATTGTGATTCAATTTTGGGGACAGAAATCAACACTGAACTCTCTCCACATTTTCAATTGTGGCTCCAAGAATATCCCGAGTATGGAGACCTTGTTCGTGGAGACATTGACGGCGGTAGTTTTGGGGGACTCATCAACAACACCGACTGTGTACAACATATCCCTGTGGTCTTTGTGCATGGAAATTCTGATCGTGCTCAGGGTGGATTATTCAAGGGGTGGTCAAGTGTCCTCCCTACCTTTGCCCAAGCAGACTACCGTTCCAGTGAACTCTACGGAACCACCTATGGCAATCCGACAACCATGACCGCGGATACCTACACACACGACCAAGCCAATATCATGCAAGTTCGAAACTTTATTGAGGCTGTACTGGCTTACACAGGCGCAGAAGAAGTCAACCTTGTTGCTCACTCTTTGGGTGTCACTATCGCTAGACGAGCCATCCTTGGCGGTTCAGAAGTCGACATCAATGGTATGATGTATGATATTGGTACACCACTAACCGATAAGATCAACACTTTTATTGGGATTGCCGGAGCAAATCAGGGTTTGGCCAGTTGCACCTTTGCCACTACCGATGTGTGCAATGATGGTTTGGGACTCTATCCGGGGACCTGGTCAAATGGTTCACTAATCGATCAATCCAACATCTTGACCACTCTAAACAGTGAATCTCATTACGAAGGATCATTTGTATACTCAATTTGGGGCGAAGCCGATGGACTACTGGGACAAGATACCGCACTAGATTGCTTGTTATATGGAGCAAACACTTGTCAAATCCCTGCGCAAGATGGCGAGTACAATCAGTACCTCAACCACTTTGATATTCGAGACAATACCGCGAACGTACAACTTGAGATGATTCAAGGAATCGGAAACTTTGAACGGTAACTACAACATCTCACACGACTCTGTTACAATTGATTGTCCATCAGTGAGGTCGTCATGCCAGAAACTTCCGTTGCCAACTTTTTCAATCACTCCCTCGATCTCAATTGCCTTGCCAATATGGACGGTATGTTTGTGGAA
>CAKZLX010000157.1 GCA_937127265.1 uncultured Pseudomonadota bacterium | reverse complement strand
CTTCGGCTTCTTCAATATCACTAAATGCTTCAAACGTTTGTTCTGGGTAATGAATTGTCAACCAAAACAAATCGGAAAAAGTACGTGGATAAATAGATGGTTCTGGGCCTTTCTGTTCAGGTTCAGTGGGACTTTTCTTTTTGAGAATCGACTGAATCGACATCGCGGAAACACCCAATTTGCTGGCCAAAGATTGTATACTGCCTTGTTTTGCCAAGGTCGGCATTCTCTTTAGAATCGGGATCATTTGTTCGATGATTTGCTCAACGGCACCTGGTGTTGCCCCCAATTTGGCAATCAATGAAGATATCTTGGTGTCAAACAAAGGCTCGGCACTTTGAATTAACTGTTCAAAAGTGTCAGTCGTCTTGTCAGCCTCTAAAAAATATTCGTCGGGGTCTTTGGCTTCTCCTAAGGACAAACGCAACGGTTCAATTTGACCTTCCCAAAACAAAGGCAATGACTTTTCGGCAGCACGCACCCCTGCTTCATCAGAATCAAACAAAGCGATGGCGCGTCGACACAAGGGACGCAAAATTTGAATGTGTTCTGGTGTCAACGCCGTTCCACAGGTGGCAATTGTTTCTTTGAAGCCTTGGCGATGCAAAGCGATCACGTCAAAATACCCTTCAACGATGATCATCCGACCTTTGCGTTGAATCGATCCGCGTGCAAAAGAAAGACCAAACAAGGTCTGAGACTTTTTGTA
This sequence comes from uncultured Pseudomonadota bacterium, assembly GCA_937127265.1. Lineage (GTDB taxonomy): Bacteria > Myxococcota_A > UBA796 > UBA796 > UBA796 > CAJWHX01. Next base: position 4,249 of record CAKZLX010000157.1, on the reverse strand, counting down.
AATCGGCGTTTCTGGTGAATTGACATATTTGGCTGGGGATTTTTGATCAGAAGGCATCCGACGTCCACCGAAAGCCACGACTCGTCCTTGGGCATTGCGAATCGGAATGATCAAACGATTGCGAAACATAGCATAGACCCCTTCATTGGGTCGATCTGCATTTCGATAACGAGCCAGTCCGGCTTCTACCAAGGCTTCCACTTTGATATTGGCAGCATGCATTGCTGACAAAAATATCTCAGAAGAGGTTGGAGCATATCCCAACAAAAAGTCTACACGTGCCTCACTGTCCAAGCCTCTAGCCAATAGATAATCCCGAGCCTCTTGACCTTGTGGTGCCACCATTAATTGCTTGTGAAAGAATGCACAGGCGGTCTGGCAAACATCGTACAAAGACTGTTTCTTTTGGTACTGTTTTTTCGACCCTGGGGAATTTTCGGTAACCACAATCCCCATTTCATCAGCCAATTCACGGACAGCCTGAATAAAACCAATCCCACGGGTCTTTTGTACAAAATTAAATACATCGCCACCCTCTTGACAACCAAAGCAAAAGAATACATTGCGATTCATATCCACATGAAAACTGGGGGTATCTTCATTGTGAAAAGGACACAATCCTTTCAAGTCACCCGCACGACCACCTGCCTGTAAAGAAACAACACGTCCAACAACGTCCTCAATTCGGACTTGTTCACGAACTTGTTCAATAACGCCTTCAGATATTCCCATAGATGTGACTCAGTGTTCAATTGTTAAGAAGTAAAAGATGACTACAAGGTTACGGTTTCGGAAGATGCAAAGCGCCCGATGGTTGCCCCTAGTCCTTTCATTTTTTCCACCAAGTTCGCATATCCACGATCCAAGTGATAAACACGAAGAACTTCAGTTTGTCCCTCTGCGACCAATCCGGCCAAAATCAGACTGGCTGAAGCACGTAAATCAGTGGCCATAACGGTAGCACCATGTAAGGTAGAAACACCTTGAATGTGAGCCACTCGACCATCTGTCTGAATATTCGCACCCAAACGAGCCAATTCCGGAACGTGCATAAAACGGTTTTCAAAAATCTTTTCGGTCACGGTCGAACTACCATCAGCGATACTCATTACAGTCATCCATTGTGCTTGCATATCGGTGGCAAAGCCCGGGTGTGGTGCCGTGACAACTGAAACAGGAGTAATCGGACCCGAGTGTGAAACAGTCAAAGAACTTGCGTTGTGCATTTGAATCTGTCCACCAGCCTCTTTGACAATGTTGCATAAAAATGAGATATCTGCAACTGGTACACCGGTTAATGTGATGCTTCCACGGGTCATCATCGCAGCCAACATATAAGTGGCGGCTTCAATACGATCTCCCATAACCGAATAGGGCTGTCTAGAAGGTCGTAAAGCAGGGACACCATCGATCACCAATGTTGAAGTCCCCTCTCCTTGTATACGGGCACCCATACTGCGTAGAAAATTGGCTAAATCAACAATCTCAGGTTCTCGTGCAGCATTGTGGATCGTGGTAATCCCATCTGCCAAAACCGCCGCCATCATGATATTCTCGGTACCACCAACGGTCGGCATATCCAAATGAATTTCAGCCCCTTTAAGATGAGAAACGGTTCCTTCGATATAGCCACCTTTAATTTCAAAGGTACACCCCATGGCCTCTAAGCCTTTGAGATGTTGATCAACCGGACGATTACCAATCGCACAACCACCGGGTAAAGAAACTTTGGCATAGCCTTTGCGGGCTAGTAATGGACCCAACACCAATACCGAAGCTCTCATTTTGCGAACCAAATCATACGGAGCTTCACAGAAAGCAATGTTGGTAGCATCAATCGTAATTTCTTGTACAGCTTCTTGACCATCACCCGAAATCAAACTGGGACACCCCATCCTCCCCAGTAGAGAAAGCGTGCTGCTAATGTCGGCAAGGTTTGGTACATTGACGATACGATGTACACCATCCGTCAACAATGTGGCGATCAAAATAGGTAATGCGGCGTTCTTTGCACCGGAAATATGGACGGTTCCTTCGAGGCGTGAACCACCTTTCACAACGATTTTATGCATGGGAGAGTCTCCGATATCCGATGGCAAAATGTGGAAGAGCCATCGTTATTGAATTAAGGTACTGTTTAAATATTGACGTGTCAAGTAAATTTTCACTTTCAACAAGAAATGTTCAGCTTGACACACAATCAGACAGAATACGTTACATTTGATGCAATTATCTATACTCTTGAGGTGATCGTGTCTATATTATTGTTGGGTGGTTTACCCTTTTCGGGGACTTTTTGGAACAAAGTTCAAGAACGCTTATCAGATCACAACATCGAGTCTCATACTTGGACATTGTGTGAGCAGGCGGGCAGTTTAGCAGAACAAGTGAAGATTCTTCGCTCATTCATTGCAAAACATCAGGTTACCACCATTGTCGCACACGGTTTAAGCCTCCCTTTGGGATTTTCTGTTCAACAACAAGAGCCCCATTTGCGATTGATACTCACTAATGGTTTGATTAGTACAAAAGTTGGGATCATTCAATGGATATTACCACAATTGATGAATATCCCTTGCACCCTCAAACGACAGTTGCTTCGACCATCGATCTCTATCCCAGCGTTGGCATCCTCTGCGGCTTTTCGTCGACTGGTCATCAATCCTTACGTGATGGACAAAGCAACCATCAGTGAACTATCGACGGCTCTGTTATCGAACACCACCTATCGTGACAATGTCTGCGCCTATCTATCGTCGTTGGAACAATGGAACACGCCCTCATCACTAGCTGGTGAAACCCATATTGTTTGGGGAGATCACGATCCTCTTTTCCCAGTGGAACAATTAACATTCTTACCATCACAAGAAATCTCTTCGCAACACATAATTGAAGGTGGTGCACACTTTCATCCCATTGAGAGACCTTGGAGTATTGCTGATATACTTGCAAAGATGACCCAAGATTCTCGGACTTCAATGTCCTAGTCTATTGACATGTCAAATAAATGGTGCCTAATTACACCGAAAAACAGGGATGCCTTCGTTTTGGCATAAGATTTGCAATGTGACTAGTACAATAGAGTACAGAGAGTGAGATCCTCTGCGGAAACCCATAAGAGCCCCAAACACTACCTGGGGTTCTTCCCGTTTTTTACCCTAGAACCTGAAAGTCAAACGGTTTCATTTACTTCAAGACTTACACACCAAAGGTTGCCCTCTACCCAGCGCTGACCATCTTTCCGCAACTTTACCGTTTCTCGTGTAAGAACACTTAAACCTGCCTGAGCCAGCCAAGACTGAACAACGTCGACTGGATGAGCATAGCGACCGGAACGTTGTAGGCTGACAGTTGACAAATCAGTCTTCTCGGTTGAAAAGATAAACAGACCATCCGCAGTCAGCCACCGCGAAACACCTGCGAATAATATTTGTAAATCGGAGATGTAAACAAACGTATCCAAACACAACACCAGTGAAAACGTTGAAACTGGGACTTGCCTTAAAAATGGTCCCAAAGAATAGTGGTGAAGATCGGTATAGAGTCTTTTTTCCTTGGCTTTGGCCAACATTTGGGCCGATAAATCAACACCTACTCGACTAGCGTTCGGTGAACAAAGAGGCATAAATGGAGCAATCGATAATCCCGTGCCACAACCCAAATCCAAAATACTGTCCAACGCCACAGACCTGTTGATCTTTTGGTATAACCTTAACGCCTGTTGAGGTGTTTGATATTCCAACTGCCCTTGTAGGTGCTGATCAAACTGCGTTGCATACTGATCAAACAATTGTGCCATCACTTTTTGACGTTCGTGATTCTCGGTCATATCAATCCCTTCCAATTCTGCGACTGCTCGGATGGTAGAGATATGTTTCCCACCCAATGAGATCGCTTGACGGTATTGCTCTAATGCCTTTTCATCTTCTTCCATCATACGGTAAACATTTCCCAATGTATGGTAAAATGTAGAATTATCAGGCTCTAACTCAACCGCCTTTTGACAGGTCACCAACGCTTCTGGATACTCTCCTTTGCGAAAGTGCCACTCGGACAGGTATCCCCACAAAATAGAATAGGTCGGGTCTAGGGACACTGCATTTTTCAAATAAGATTCTGCATTACAAAAATTGCCTGAACTTGATATTCTAGCAAAGAAAGCCCGATCCAATAATTGTGTTTTGTATTAAACCACAAACTTTCCACATTGAAAGTCCGAAAGCAAAAAATACAGCAAACCGGATTAAAT
>CAKZLX010000156.1 GCA_937127265.1 uncultured Pseudomonadota bacterium | reverse complement strand
TGAAGTGCCAGCAGACTTTAAGATTCACCATTTGCGAAATGTCTTAAAAAAGTTTGACAAATATTTTATGAAAGGCGAAGAACACGGGGTTTGGTGCTTGACAGAGTTTGGTGAGACATCTTACAAAACTGATAATTCGGACTATTCAGCAGATTCTGAGGATGTGTCTACTTCATAAAGTTCCACGCTGCCCCATCGTTGTACAGGGTGCAAAATTCCTTTTTGTATCATGTGATTAAATTGTTTTTGGATTGCTTTCGTGGCATTTTTTCCTAAGTAATCGGCATTATCATTGATTAAGAAGAATCGTCTATTGATTACTACGTGTGAGATATCGTCTTGTTGCAATTGAGAGTGAATACTGTCAAGGCTGTGTTCCAAGAGTAGTTTCTCGAATCGATAGGCTCCAAAAACATTGTCGATACGCACCTCTTTGTCGATGTAGTAGTGATATCCTCTCATCCAGACCAACCAGATTTTTTTGGTTTCGATATCATTTAAGAATTTATAGGGTGGGATACTTTCTGGGAGACGATGGGCTAAAAAAGCGTTTTGTGCCACTTCATAATTTTGTGTTTGCGCAAAAGTCTTCCAAAAGACCTGTCCTTGTTGGTTGTACAATCGGTCTTGTAGAGGGAGAATAGTCCATACCATCGATGCCATGACCCAAATCAACCAAGACTTTGGTCGCCATCGGTAGAGTATCGGAATGAGTAGCATGGTCATCAAGGGTAATATCGGTAGAAAAAACCGAACTTGTTGCACTTGAAACGCCCAAAACAAAAACCAACCACCAAGTAGAAACCACATCCAATGGGTGTCTTTTGATGGTTTCCTTTGCCAGATGCCAATTATCAGCATCAGTAACCAACCAAATCCCAAAGAACCTTGGAAATAACCGGTCATGTCTTGGGTGGTGAACAATCGAAAAGGCAACAAGAGATAGTCCAGTAGTGTTCGTCCCATTCCATAGTTGTCTAGTGTTTGTTCATAGGCAATCGCTTGCCACTCGTCCCAACCTTCACCAGCAAAGATGGAGTACATCATCGGGAATAGTGGATTACCTGTGTCGATAATATTCCGAATATAGAACACACTTCCAGTCAGTAAAGTACCACCAAGGAAGGTGCTGACACTATGGAGCCTACGGTCTTGATAATAGATCATCAACAACAAAAACAACGGTACAATTAGAGCGCTGTATTTGAGAGAACAGGCAATGCCAACAATTAGTCCTATCCGAAAAGGGTGAGTATCCGACTCAAATTCTAACAGTAGCCACAAAAAGACTGCGGTGAGCCAAGGTTGTACATAACAAGATGTACCAAATTCAAAGATGCTGGGTGTACACAAATAAAGAATCGAGCCCGTCATCGCCCACAATAAAGATGTTTTGTCTTTAAGCCAACCAAATAAGCCACAGGCCGTTACCATCACGATCAACACAGAAAAGTAACGAGGATTAAAAAGAAACGTTCCAGTGTGGGTGTCATGAAGTAGCGTCAAAAAGGATTGCCACCCTTGTGGAAAATAAGAAAAGACCACAAAATCTGTTTCTACAAAGGAACCCTGTTGGGCATACTGTTTGGCCAAAGCCAAGTGGTAGGTCAATTCATCACGCATCCATGGAGAGGGAGAGGCGTATAGAAGATAGCCAAGTCCGAGCAACAACATAGGGATGTGGTAGCGAGTAGGGGTGATATAGTGGATGTGTTCACTAGAAAACCAAGCATAACCAGCCATAACCAATGGTGTGATACAGATAATCTGTTGTACAATGGGTGTATAGATTCCCAATAAAAGGATAATCGTCATCAAAACTTGTACAGTCGCCACCCAATGACAGATCCGAAAAAATAGGGCTATGTCTGCGTTTTCTGTTCGATACGGGGCAAACAACATCAAGAAAAGACCCACCACAAGCAACAGAGTCATAGCAGACTCCAATATGGATCATGTTGTTGGTAACCAATGCTGTTCATAGATGCTTTTCACACTGTGGACTTGACAAGATAGAGAAAACGTGTGACATTGTGTCTCGGTCATATATGACCATTTCGGTGTTTTCGGCAAGAATTTTTGGTCGAGATTTCAGCTGAAGCATTCGAGAATCTACACTTAATCTATTTGGAGGCCATCATGGCATTGACCGCAGAAGAAAAAGCAGAAATTATCGCAAAATTTGCCACCACAGAAGGTGACACTGGTTCCGCTGAGGTGCAAATTGCATTGCTCACAGCCCGTATCAACAACTTGAACAACAATCACTACAAACGTGATCCCAAATCTTCAAACGCCAAGTTCAAGATGAAAAATCACAAAGATCATCACTCACGTCGTGGTTTGTTGAAAATGGTTGGTCGTCGTCGTCGTTTGATGCGTTACTTGCAAAACGTTGATTACAATCGCTACACTGCTATTCGTGATGCTTTGGGCTTGCGTAAATAAAACCAATCGGTGAATGTCATACAAAACCTTGTAATTGCATTCGGTAAATGATAGACAGACAACGAGTAAACGCTCATTGTCTGTCTTTCTTTGTTTTACTGTTGTAGTGGAAATTATAAAAACAGACTTCTCTCGATACCTTCGGGTATCATCTTCATCATTTGGAAAGGATTCGATGGTGAAACATTCAATTCGCAGGTCTTTGTGAAGAAATACCAATCCAATTTCTTTTCATGGGTCTACGAGTGGGATGTAAAAATCAGAGGCCTTTTCAAGTTTAATCACATTCAATTTGGAGACAAACACAATGAATGTACAATCTGTATCTATTGAAGTTGGTGGACGCCCACTGACTATTGAAACTGGAAAGTTGGCCAAACAAGCCAATGGCTCAGTTGTTATTCGTCAAGACGACTCGATGGTGCTGGTCACTGCTTGTGCCAGCAAAGACGATGTTCCATTTGACTTTCTTCCTTTGACCGTTGTATATCAAGATCGTACCGCCGCATCAGGTTCTATTCCCGGTGGCTTTTTGAAACGTGAAGGACGCCCAAACGAACGTGAGACTTTGATTTCTCGTTTGATTGACCGTCCTATCCGTCCACAGTTCCCTAAATACTTCCGTCGTGAAATGCAAGTGATCGCCACTGTGATGAGTTACGATCCTGCCTCTGACACCGATGTGTTGTCAATGTGTGCTACTGCGGCCGCATTTGCAGTCAGTGATATTCCAATGACTGATCCCATCGCTGGGGTTCGTATCATTCGCTTGAACGGTGAGTGGTTGATCAATCCAAGTTTGGAGCAACAAGCTGGTTCTGACATCAATTTGGTGGTTGCTGGTTCTCGTGCCGGTATTTCGATGGTAGAGGGTGCTGCTTCTGAAGCCCCAGAAGAAGCGATGATGGAAGCGATGGAATTGGCTTTCGTAGAAATCCAAAAAATCATTGACGGTATCGAAGAATTGCAAGCCAAAGTTGCCCCAACCAAGTTTGAAGTAGCGGCTCCAGCCGACATCAACGAAGACGTCAAGACCTCTTTGTTGGAATTGGGTGCGCAAGCGAAACTTGACGACGCTATGGGAATCGCTGGTAAGCACGAACGCAACAGCGGTTTGAAAAATACCCGTAACGCTTTGATTGAAGCATTGGTTGATGGCGTTGAAGACGAAGACACCGTCGCTGCGATGACCAAAGATGCCAAGAAGATTTGGGACAAGATGGTTTCTGAAACCATGCGTCGCAACGTTGTAGAATCTGGGATTCGTATTGATGGTCGTCAAACTGATGAAATCCGTCACATCTGGTTGGAAGTGGGTGTAGCCCCTCGCGTACATGGATCAACCATCTTTACTCGTGGTGAGACACAAGCTTTCGTTACCGCCACCTTGGGTACTGAACACGATGCACAACACGTTGATTTCGCCGATGAGAAAGAAGATCGTCGTTGGATGCTTCAATACAACTTCCCACCGTACTCCACTGGTGAAGTTCGCCGCATGGGTGGTCCTAAACGTCGTGAAATCGGTCACGGTAAGTTGGCTCACCGCGCTTTGGAGCCAGTATTCCCAAGTGCTGAAGAGTACAAGTATGTCGTACGTTGTTCAAGTGATGTATTGGAATCAAACGGTTCTTCTTCGATGGCGACAGTTTGTGGAGCCACCTTATCGATGTTGGATGCCGGTGTTCCTTTGAAAGCACCAGTTGCCGGTATCGCAATGGGTTTGATCAAACTCGACGACAACTATGTTGTACTCTCTGACATCTTGGGTGACGAAGACCACTTGGGTGACATGGACTTCAAAGTGACCGGTACACCAAACGGTATCACTGCTTTCCAAATGGACACCAAACTGGGTTCTATCCCTCGTGAAGTGATGAACAAAGCCATGACTCAAGCCAAAGAAGGGCGTATGCACATCTTGGGCAAAATGGCAGAAGTCATCGATGGTCCTCGTCAAGAGTTGTCTCCATTTGCACCTCGCATCACCAGCATCAAAATCAAGCCAGATAAAATCCGTGATGTTATCGGTAAAGGTGGAATCGTAATCAAAGAGATTCAATCCACTTGCGATGTTCGTGTTTCCATTGAAGACAGTGGTCAAGTGGACGTGATTTCAACCAATGCAGACAACGCCAAACGAGCGATTGAATGGATTGAGGGAATCGTTCGTGAACCAGAACTGAACGAACTTTACATGGCCAAAGTGATTGCGCTCAAAGATTTCGGTGTGATCGTTGAATTGTTCCCGGGCAATGAAATGTTGTTGCACATCTCTGAATGGGACAACAAACGCACGGCATCTTTGGACGGTTTGGTTAGCATTGGTGACGAAATCTTGATCAAAGTGGTCAACGGTCGTAAAGGCTTGACGGCTTCTCGTAAAGCGGCATTCGGTGAGTCGTTGTAATGACACCCGTCTTGCGCTTTGTACGATTGCCACATAACGTAGATCTACCTCTGCCGTCCTATGAGACATCTGGGTCGGCAGGGATGGATTTACCTGCGGCAATTGAAGAACCGATTGTATTGGGTTCATTGGAGCGTACAGCCATTCCAACGGGGTTACAAATCGCAATTCCCGATGGTTTTGAAGGGCAAGTCAGACCACGGTCTGGCTTGGCTTTTCGTCATGGCTTGACAGTCACCAACGCTCCCGGCACGATTGATGCTGATTATCGAGGAGAGTTGAAAGTCTTATTGGTGAATTTGGGCACTGAACCCATCACCATTACACGTGGCATGCGTATTGCCCAATTGGTGATTGCGCCCGTTGTACAAGCAACAGTATCAGAAGTAACCACCTTGGACGATACTGAACGTGGAACCGGTGGTTTTGGTTCAACTGGGACATAATATTCTGATATCTTTGGGAATCAATCATGATAATGAATAAATAGCGGAGAACCATTTCTCGGCTTTTTTTGTATGGAGAAAAATATGTTGAAAGCATTTGCATCTCTTGTGGCCTTGCTGACATTGGTTGGTTGTGGCGATGAAGAGAAGGTTCAAGAACCTGTAAAAACCGAAACCAAGTCGGAAACAAAATCGGCAACCAAAGCCAAAGTTGACCCACCAAAACCAGCCCAAGAGCCACTTGTCGGTGAACCTGCCCCCAGTTTGTTGGTGACCCAAGCATGGTTTTGGAAAGACGAAAATGGCGATTCTCAACCAGGTCCTGCTCGATTGGAGATTTGGCGTTCACAAGAGCAAGGTTGGAAGCGATTTCGGATTGAGGATGCTGAATCGAATGTCTTTCACAAAGCTATTCCATTTCAAGACGGTATTTTGACTATTGGTGCGGAACGAGCTTTGTTAAAGAAGTGGACCATGGCAGAGGGGCGTTGGCAACAAGAAACTTTGTGGGAACGTGACTGGAAAGGTAAATTTAATCGCCTTCGGGACATTGAAGTTGGGGACGTAAACCATGATGGTATCGACGATTTGGTGATTGCTACCCACGATGCTGGTGTAGTTGCAGTCTTAGAGCCAAAACGTGATGGAAAAGAGCAGAGCTTGATTGAACTCGATGAAGTTGCCGATACGTTCGTTCACGAGATTGAAATCGGAGATATTGATGGAGATGGCAAATTGGAATTTTTTGCAACCCCATCTGATCGTAATCAATCGAAAAAGTCTCAAGCTGGAAAAGTGGTGATGTACCGTTGGGATGGGAAAGAGTACAAACGTACCATCGTTGAAGAATACAAGAAAACCCACGCCAAAGAGATTTTGGTCGCCGATGTGGAAGGCGATTCTAAGTCAGAACTCTTTTCGGTTTTGGAAGCCGAACGGGTTGGTAAGGTGATCATCAAACCGGTAGAGATTCGTCAATACATAGAACAAGCCGATGGTTCTTTTGCCCACAAGGCGGCGTTTACCTTGGATGACGAGCAATGTCGTTTTTTGGTTCCCGGAGACTTTGATCACGATGGCAAGACCGACTTGGTAGCCGCTGGTTATCATTCAGGGTTGTGGATTGCCAGGTTGTCAGCCGAAGGCAAGTGGGAGACCACTTTGATTGACAAAGACTCATCTGGGTTTGAACACACCTCGTATGCCACTGACATTGATGGTGATGGTAAACAAGAATTGGTGGTTGCTGCTGACAATCAAGCCTCTTTGAATATTTATCGTTGGAACGGTACTGGTTTCGATAAAGAGAAGATTGGTGAGATCGCTCCCAATACCTTTACTTGGAATATTGTGCAAGGAACCTTCTAATTGGACAATGTACAGTATTAAAACAGAACAGGTCGGAGCATATTGTTGTTCCGACCTGTTTTCACTTTTAGTGATTTGATGTACTAGAACTCTCTTACCATTTCCGGGTACGTTCTCGGGCTTCTTTGGTGCGACGCATGTCTTCGTCCATCACAAATTCGATGGTGTCGAGATCGTCAACGTCACCTTCTTTCACATCCCAACCATCGAGTACACCGGCAATTTTCATCAGTTTGTCTTTTTTGACTTCTTCGGTGTCTGCGCGAGAGACTTCAGCGGTTTGTTCTTCCACCAAATCATCAACCAAGCCACTGATTTTCTCATTGGCAGAGGTCAATTGTCCCATCATTGTGCTGATCAGTAAGTGGCGAAAAGCACTGCCTTCGGGGGATTGCTCTTGCAACAGGGCATTAAAGGTTTGTTTGGAAATTAAGATGCCTTTGATGGCACTGGCGGCTTTACAGGTGGCTGAACGAGCCGAGCCATCGACCAAGCCCATTTGTCCAATCATTGAAGGGGCAGGGATGACCGCCAATTCCTTTTCCTTACCAGAGGCATCTTTTTTGAGCACTTGTACCGAGCCTTCCATGGTCGCAAACATACTGTCTGAAGGACCGCCTTCCGCACAGATTAAATCACCTTGGCTCCACACTTTGGATTGACCTTTGCCCAGTGCCAAGGCCAGATTACGAGAACGGGTACTTCGAACTTGATAGGTGCGCAGTAGGGTTCTGGCAACTGGACGTAATTCTTCTGGTTTCATCTTATTTTCCTCCAAACAAGGATTTGAGTTTGCCCAATAAGCCACCTGAAGATTCTGTTTGTTCTTCTTGTTTAGTGTTCTCGGCAGGATTGTCTTTTTCTTCACTTTTCCAGATTTTTTGGATTTCCAGATTGGTGTTTCGAATTCTTCGAGCCATGGTGGCAATCAAGAATTGTTCAAGGGCAACGATGGCTTCATTGTTCCAAGTTTCACGCATCAATTCAGGGGTAACCAATAAACAAATGCTGTCTTTATTGGCTCGCACCATAGCCGAACGGGTTCCACCACTGTGAAAGAGACCTTGTTCCCCAAATATCTCGCCGGGCAAAATAGTTCCCAAGTGACGTTCGGTACTCCCGGTCATAATGCAAACATCTAACTTTCCCGATACCAAAATCATCGCGTGATCAGCTGGGGCATTTTGGGCAAAGATGACTTGTCGAGGACGAAACTCCAAGACCTGACAACGTTGAGTGAGACTAGACAGATCCTTTTGGGAAACATTGCGAAACAAGTGAAGTGTTTGCAACTGTTTCACAACGGCACTGAGAGAGGGCATAATCAATTCCATGCTAAGGTTTGTTGAAGACAGGTTTATTATAATTGTTCAAGGCTGATCTTCAATGTTTTTCTATGGGCGGTACAGAATAAATCGTTCGCACAGTTTAGAACCAAGAACAACTCACGTCCGATAAGAAATTGAACGCGGTATTGGTGGAATAGCCAGAACCTACCGTTTCACCGTCACTTTGGAAGTAGACGATGGAACTTCCACCTTCGATCAAGACATTGTAGGTTGTCGCCCACTGTTCATCATTTTCCCATAAGCCATCGGGACAATCTGTCTTTTGACGATTGAGAGAACCACTGACTTCCAGCGCAAAGTCACAGGAGGGGCAACCAGCAGGTTCGGTTTCCGAGGCGATAATTTGCCAAGTCACATAGCAAGTTTCACCGTTGGTTGAGGTCCATGCTTCAGTGGGGTGTAAAATCCATTGTTCTTCACCGCTCCAACCATTGTTGCCCTTTTGGTAGATTCCATAAAAGTAACTGGTTGCCCCAGCGACATTGGGTTGCATATTTTCACAATAGGTGGGATCCATCTCATCTTGCAACGAATCGAGACCTGATGAGGCTTCCAGAGGATTGTCACTGTTCGAATCTAAACCGTTGGTTTCATAAGTATCGACTTTGGAGCTGAAACTGGGAGAACAGCCTAAGATTGCGCCAGACATTCCGATTGTGGCAATGAATAAACTGTGTTTACGAATGTGTAGCATGGTGACCTCCATTTGTGCTCACTATACCCCAACATTCTATCGTATCCAAAACGTTTTGTCTGTATCCGAATGAAGGAAACGATTGTTGCCTTGTTCCCATGTAAAGCCATTGTCAGACTCGTAAACCAGTTTGAATGATACCACGCTGTCTTTTGGCAGGGTCAGAGTGGTTTCCCAATGCTCACCGTTCCAACGGGTTTGTACTCCCTGTTGGGGATTCCAACCGCCAAATTTTGGCAACGAACCAACCAGCATCGGTTGTTGCTCTTGATTGCCTTCAATGGCGATGGTGACCGTGACCACAGAGGAAGATTGTCGTGCACCAGTACAAGTCATCACCAAACTCTGATTGGGGTCTAGCGTGGTTGGGGTAGTGGTGATTGGATGGAGGGTCTGTTCGAATCGCCACCCTTGAACTTTCTTGGTACAGATATCGCTAGGAATAGGAAGTTCGGTTTGAGAGCGGTTGATCATCAGTAGAGAGAGGTCCTTGCCCATTTGTTGTTGTACGATCAATTGATCGGGATTGGCCAACAGAATCTTGGGCAGTCCATGTTTGAATACAGGATGCTGTTTGCGAAAATCGGAGAGGGTGGCAAGGTGTTGGCTGTGCAGAGGATCAATGTTGTCCCAATTCATGTCCTGTCGATTGGCAGGTTCTGTTGCGCCTTCACTCCAAGTTTCCGTACCATAACTGATCATCGGGATACCTCGAACCCCAAAGATTAGCATTTCGGCAGTCAGAACCTTTTGTTTATCTCGGTGACAACGACTGTAAATCCGTGGTAAGTCGTGGTTATCAAGAAACCGTACCAGTGTTCCATCTTCTGGGTAATGGCCGTCTAAAGAGAGTATGCTGGCGACTTCTTCTAGGGAGTGTTGATCACAGAGACTGTTGGTGAGCGCATAATAAAGTGGAAAATCAAACAAAGCATCGATGTTGGTTTCGTGCATTCGTTCGATGTTGGCGATTGGATTTCCTTGGAAGTCTTCTCCCAGTAACCAGGTCGATCCATTCTGTTGATCCAAATCGGTGTTGATTGCCGAGAGGAATGTATTATCCATGTGTCGGATAGCGTCCACGCGTAGTCCAATGACACTGGGATAATTCAGCCATTTGAGCGAACTGTCGACCAAATAGTGATATACATCTGGATGGCTCTGGTCTAAATCGGGGAGCCCGTGAACTTGATGGGTGGTCAGTTCGGTGGGGTCGTTCCAGTCTACAATTGGTTTGGCAGGGTGAAACCAGTCGGGGTGCTCATTGAGTAAAGGGGCATCAAAAGAGGTGTGGTTATAAACGATGTCTAGAATCAAGGACATGTTTTTGTTTGCCATCTCGGTGGTCAATTGTTCCAAGGCCATCTCTCCACCGACTGTTGGCGATATGGTTTGCAGCGTTTCAGTCCAATATCCATGAAAAGCCCCGTGTCCATGAAAGTCTTCGGTGCGCATCTGAAAAATAGGAGATAGCCAAATCGCATCGGCACCCAAATTTTGAATGTGGTCCAAGTGTTGGGTCACCCCTTGTAAGTCACCACCATGAAAGCCTTGGGGGTTCTGTGGTTCCACAAACCAATCGTTTTGATAGGCGCCATTGGCAAAGCGATCAACCAATACAAAATAGAGTACATCGGGCGTTTCAGTCGGTTGCAGACAGTGCAGTAGGTGACAGAGAAAAGATGCTTTCATTGGGCTTGAATATATTGGTTCAACATCGCGTGCAATTTACGCTCTAATGTAGGCAAGGCAGCTTCCAAAGACTCGGCATGTCGTTGGTGGTGAAACTGATGAAAGACTGGGATAACCAGATTCTCCACATGGTGTTCCGCACCGTCATAGAGGTCTATCTGTGCGCGAACTTCCCAGCGAAAGCGTCCGTTCACTTGTGCATAAAACTCGGCTTGGGTTTCGATGAACAAGGCAGGAGAAGTCAGTGATGCGGTGTGTTTCGACACTTCAAATTCAGCGGGGGTTGATTGTAAATCCAGTTGTATATTGTGTTGCTTGGCGACTTCAAGTAGTCTGGTGGATACGGTACTGGGAATAGTTTGATCGGTTTCCAATTCCAAGATCATCCATGCCGGCCATTGTTCGGTGGTTGCACTGCTGATAATGGTTGGATTTTTCAAGCAAGCCATCAGAAATGTAATTAAAACCATGATTCTGTCTCCACTGCAACCAGATGATGCCAATGTTGTTCTCGATTACCAAAGTCATTGTATTGGTCGAGTGATTCAACGAAAGCATTTCCGAAGGCATTGTTTTGATTGGAGTATTGTGATCCGTACAATACCCGTAGAGAAGGACGATTAAATATCCCCACGCCATTGGGGTTTAACACCAACCCGGTTTTTCCTTGCCAAGTGATGCGGGTATCCGTATCCCCATATTCAAAGCCTCTGGTGTCGGAGATACCATTGGTGTTGGCAAAAATAGAGTCGGCATGTTCGCGGTAGGCTCGTCCGTTATGAGAGGTTTCTTGAGCTATGCTGGATTCCACCAAGAAATGTACTTCGGGCCGAATATACCACTGGGAACGCACTACAGTTGAAGCATAGGTTCGATCGTGGTCACTGGGGGCTATGTCGTTATCCCCATCTTGATGACGACCATAGAGTAGCCCCCAAGCAACATCCCATTTGTTTGGAAGGATGCGCAACTGCATTTCATTTCCAATCAACAAGACATCTCTTTCATCAGTGAGTTCGGTTGTATAGAGTCGAAACTCTTGGTTTTCAAATGTTTCAACACTGTATTTCTCTGGGTGTAATCGTCGGGTTGTGGCATAGAAGTTATTCCAAATCACCGGACCAAATCCACCGAACCCCAGATAGGCAATCGCTGTATATGAGGAGGCGCTTCGTAATTGTGGGTCGGGAAATTCAAGGATGTCAAAAGGATTTTCGGCATCAAACTGTTCCACCACTTCACCACGCAACCAATCTTCATAGTCCATAT